>JAJYAF010000288.1 GCA_021779655.1 Pseudomonadota bacterium | reverse complement strand
CACCCCCACGCCGACGCCCACCCCAACGCCGACGCCCACCCCAACGCCGACTCCCACGCCCACGCCGACACCCATCACGGTTCTGCCGGGCGATCGCACGTTATTCAGCACCCAAAGCTTCGTCTTCGCCACCTTGAATGAGGCGAGCGATGTCGATCTGCTTCAGCGCGCCCAGGCGGATGGCGGGGGCAACAGCTTCTATAATATGGCGCTCGCGGCGGGGCCCGAGGCCAGAAGTTGGGCGCGTCTTACCGGCGGCGCCATTAATGCCGGGCATGATACACGCTCCCCCGGCTTCTCCTCAAGCGAAGGCGGCATCGAGGGCGGGATGGACGCAACAGTCGGTGCCACCGGGCGGGTTGGGTTTGCTTTGGGCTATGACCATGTCCATGTGGAGGATGGGCTGGGCGGCCACGGCCATACCGATATCGCACGGATCGACTTCTATGGCTCCCAGCCGGTCGGCCCGATCGGCCTCGCGGCAATGATCGGCTATGCGCATGGCTGGACCCAGGCGGATCGTAACACCGGTATCGGCTTTGCCTCATCGCAGCGCGGTATGAACGATCTTTCCGCCGGAGTGCAGGCCGCGGCGCCGTTCCAGCTTAGCCAGGTGCTGGTGACACCGGCCGCCGGGCTGATCTTCTCCCATGTAACGGGCGGCAGCTTTACCGAAGACGGCGCTGCGCCGCAGAGCTTCCGCGTGGCCGGATCGGGCCATGCGCAAAGCGTCGTGTCGCCGTACGTGACCGTCGGCTTCTCCCACGGCTTCCAGACAGCCAACGGCCTGAACTGGATTCCCGATCTCGAGATCGGGTATCGCCATTCCGGCGCCGCCACCGGCGAGCCCTATACGCTCACCGCCAGCGATGGCGCCGCTTTTACAGGCAACAAAATCGGGCAGAGCGAAAATCTGCTGTTCACCGGCGCCAGCCTGACGGTGCATAAGGGAAATTGGACCGCGTCGCTGCAGTATCGGGGCCAGGTCACAGGCGGCTGGAATAGCCAGACCGGACAAATGGTGCTGCGCTATGCCTTCTGACCCGGCCAGAGAAGGAATGGCTGGGTGACATCGAAGCCTGATCTGGACTGCTATGTTTTAGAGGGGTGGAACCCCCGGATCAGGCCCGCTGCCCGGCAGCGCCGCTGGATGGACGACTCCCCGGAAGCCTTCGCCTATCGCTGCCTGCCTTTGACGATCGCCAACACCCATGGCTGGGAGATCGTCTGTGACACCGGCTTTTCCGCCCGCTGGAATGGCGGCATGCGAACCGCGGATATCGAGATCAGCCTGGAGGCCGGCCACGATCCCGTAAGCGCGCCGGTCTCGCTGTTTGGCCAGGGGGTGATCACGTTTCATATCGCCGGGCTGTTTCAAACATCGCAAGGCTGGAACCTGTGGGTGGGCGGGCCACCGAACGACCCCAGGGAGGGGATCGTCCCGCTTACCGGAATTATAGAAACGGATTGGTCCCCGTATAGTTTCACGATGAACTGGCGATTCACCCGGCCGGATCATTGGGTCCGATTCGAGGCGGGCGATGCCATCTGCTGCTTCTTTTCGGTTGAACGTGGCGTGGTGGACAGGGTGACGCCGCGCTTGCGGCCGATGGCGGCGAGCCCCGAACTGGACAGGCAATTCAGGGAATGGAGCCGGTCTCGCAATGAATTTCACGAGGCGGTGGGGGCGAATCCACCCCGTCGTCCGGCGGATAAATGGCAAAAGCTCTATTACCGTGGGCTTCGTCCGGATAATACGCCCGGCCCCGGCGACCATCAATCCAAGGTTTCGCCCCAGGCTTTTTTTCCCGGCGCCTCCACTCCCCGGCCTGGCTGCCCGGCAGGGGTCTTCGGCCCCCCTGCCTTCTCCGCCGGTGAGCGCGCGACTCGCCGGCACTATGCGTTGCGTCAGCTTTCCCCCCGCCTGCGCGGCATCCCGCGAAGCCGCGCCATCACCCGCGAGCAATTTCTCGACGCGCATTATGCCGCCAACTGGCCGCTGCTTCTTTGCCTGCCCGCCCGGCCCGATAGCTGGGCGGCTGAAATGCTCCCAGCAGCAGGCGCCGGGGAGGGATTCCGCGTGATGCAGCCACCGGCGGGTCTCGCCAGCGCCGGGCTGATTCGTGAGATATCCGGCATGGCGGCGCCCTCACATCTCCTTGCCGGGGCGGCGGGCGCGTTCGCGCCGCTGACGGAAGAACCGGTGAACCGTCTGATCCATATGGTCGCCGGACGGCTGCGGGTCATTCTCGTGCATCCGGCCGCGGCCCCGGCGCTTCAACCGCGCGCCCACACCGGCACGGCGTTCGACCTCACGCTGGAACCGGGAGATATTTTGTTCGTGCCCATAGGATGGTGGGCGCAAAGCCGGGCGCTGGAGCCTTTTGTATCGGCGGTTCACGATCAGTTTCCATGGCCGCAGGAGGGAACGGTTTAGATTTTTAAAACCTCACCCAGAGGCACGGGCTGAACCGCCGCGAGGGACGGCTCCGCCGGAAATGTCACCAACGTGTTCAACTCGGGTGATGTGGGGCTGAGGGCCATGGGGCAACGCCGTCCGGGAATGACCGCGACATCATAAAGTTCCTCGACCGGGCCATCGAAACGAAACCAGTCCACGCATTCTCCGCTGCCAAGATCGATCACCTGGATTCCGCACCAAGGTTCGGAATCCGCCTGGCGCAGCCGCTCATCGAGCACCAGTCCCTCGAACCGCTTATAGCGCGGCTTGGAAAGCCCAACGAAGGCGAGTTGCCCATGAAAGGCCAGTCCGCGCGTGAAGCCAGGGCAGAAGGCGAGCGGCACGAAACGCCCATCATCGGCCAGGCTACCGACCTCGCCCGCACCCGAATTCAACAACCACAGCCTGCCGTCATGAAGGCGGGGGGAGTGCGGCATGGAAAGTCCCTCCGCCACGATTCGCCCGCTTGGCACATGCATGGCGACACCGCCCGCGCTCCGGCGATCGCGCCAGCCGTCGATCGTATCCGACCGGCTGATCGCGGTGACATAGGCCGGGGCGCCATCCTGCATGGCGAGCCCATTCAGGTGGCAGCGATCTTCCGCCACCAGCGCGGAAATGAAAGGCGGCCGCCAGAGCGGCTCGAAGCTGTCCACAATGGAAAGATGCGCCAGGCAATTGAACCGCGTATTGACAAAGACCGGCTGCCCGTCTGCCTCTATCCCGACATCGTGGGCATCGAGCTCGCCAGTGAAATATTGCACGCGCGGCACGTAGCAGGCATCGAAAATATGGTTGGCGCGCTCACCCGGGCGCAGAATATTGCGATATCGGATCATGCCGTTTCCGGTACTCAGCACTAGCTCGTTTCCTTGCGCCGCCAGCCCCATGGGCTTGGCGACCGCCGACTGATGAAGTTGCGCGCCATGCTCCGGATGGGAGCCAAGCATATAAAGATACCCGCTCTGATAGGATGTGAAAGCGAGCGCGATTCCCAGCCGCTCCAGGCGCGTCATCAGCCCCGCGGACATCGAGCAGAGAGATTCCGGCGCCCTGTCCTGGCCTTGCTTGTCAGAAGCTTCGATTTCCATCCATCTCTCCCAGGCGGCGGTTTAGCGCCGGAGCTTGCCCCACCGCAAGGATGCGTGGAATTTATATATTGATCATCGCCAGCTGACTCAAAACATTCGCGACCTGGACCTGGTTGTGCACGCCGAGCTTATGGAAAATCTGCTTGGCATGCGAGCGCACGGTGGACGGGGCCAGATCGAACCGCGCGGCCACCGCCGGCAATCCCAGGCCGCACGCGATGACTAACGCCACTTTGGCTTCCACCCGCGTCAGACCATAAAGTTCACGCAGCCGCGCCACACCCTGCTCCTCATGCAAGGGCAATTCCGCCTGTAGCCTCTGCTCGGGATCGTTAACGAACAGCAATGCCTGCACGGTGCTGCCGCCCGCCGGAAGCGCGCCGAAACGCAGGCCTGATGCGCGGACCGGCATGGCAATGACGGAAAGCGCGGCCCGGCCCGACGCACGGGGAATCCGCAGGGCGCCGCTGGCCGCTTGGCAGAGAGCGTGCAGCGCCTGGGTTGAAGCCGCGTTATTCGCCCG
>JAJYAF010000287.1 GCA_021779655.1 Pseudomonadota bacterium | reverse complement strand
GATCAACTTCCGGCTGGACCGCCGCATCACCCCCGATGAGGACCCGCAACACATCGAAGCGGCGCTGCAGGCATTGATCACGCAAGCCGGACGCGCCGCGGGCATCCGCGTCGTCGTGACCCGCATCCTGCTCGCGCAGCCGCTCGTCCCCCTGCCCGGTTCCGAACGCCTGGCGGCGGCGCTCTGCCGGCATGCCAGCGCGGTCTTCGAGACTACCATCGGCACCAGCGGCGTGCCGCTCTACACCGATGCACGGCATTACGCGGCACGCGGCATTCCGATCGTGCTGTATGGCGCCGGGCCGCGCAGCATCGAGGAAGCCAATGCCCACCGCGCCGATGAGCGGCTGTACCTGCCGGACCTGCACCGCGCCACCAAGGTGATCGCGCTCGCCCTCGCCGAGATGCTCAGCCCAGGCGGGCCAGGCGGGAGATGAATTCCAGCATCACCTGAGCCGCGATCTCCACATCCGCGCTCTCCACGGCCTCCCGGGGATTATGGCTGATGCCGCGCGCGCAGCGGATGAACAGCATGGCGACGGGGGCGAGCGCCGCCACGCTCATGGCGTCGTGGCCGGCGCCGGAGGCGAGATGAAACGGCCGCACGCCCGCCGCCGCCACGGCCTGCGTCAGCAGCGCCTGCGCGGTGTCATCGCAGCGGCAGGCCGGCATCCGCTGATGCAGCGTCACCGCCGCCGTCACCCCCCGGCTCGCGCAGATCCGCTGCAGTTCTGCGCGAAACTGCGCTTCCGCAGCGTCGCGCTGGAGGTCGGTCGGTGCGCGCAGATCGACCGGAAACCGCACCTGCCCGGAGATGACATTGCCGAGCCCCGGCGTGGCCGCCATCGCCCCGACGGTGCCGACGATCCCCTCGCGCCGCGCGATCGCCTCGAGCGCCAGCACCACCTCCGCGCCCGCGGCCAGCGCGTCGCGGCGCAGGCCCATCGGCGTGGTTCCGGCATGATTGGCCTCGCCGTTGAGGGTCACCGAAAGCCGCGTCTGTGCCGCGATGCCGGTCACGATGCCGACCGGGAGGCCCTCCGCCTCCAACACCGGACCCTGTTCGATATGCGGCTCGAAATATAGCACGATGTCCGTTCGCGCGCGCGCGGCGAGCGGCAGCTCGCCCGGGGCAAGTCCGAAGGCCGCCAGCGCTGCGCTCAAGGTGAGGCCATCGGCATCGACGCTCTCCAGCGCCCCGGGCGGCGGGCTGAGCCCCGCCAGGCTGCGGCTGCCCAGCATGGGCGCGGCAAAGCGCGACCCTTCCTCATCGCCGAAGGCCAGGATCTCGATGGCGAAGGGAAAGCGCCGACCCGCGCGAGACAGCCGCTCCACCACACCGAGGCCGAGCATCACGCCGAGCGTGCCGTCATAGGCGCCCGCATCACGCACCGTATCGATATGCGATCCGATCAGCAGCGTCTTTCCGCCGCCGCCTTCGTAGCGGCCGATGAGCGTGCCCGCCGCGTCCAGCCGGACGGCCATCCCGGCCGCCTGCATCCACTCCGTCAGCTGCGCGATCCCCGCGCGATGCGCCGGGGTCAGGAAACGCCGGGTCAGCGCGTCGGCCTCCTCGCTGAAGGGCGGCCGCCGGAACCGGTCACATCGCGCCACCGCGAGCCTGCCAACCCCCTGCATCATCGGCCGGGTGCCCTACAGCGCCTTACGGAGGTTTCCGGCGGCGCGCGCATGCACATCCAGAAGCGCCTCCATGTCGAGGTCAGGGACCGCGCCGCCGAGCACCCGCCACTGGCCGCCGACCATCACCCGGTCCGCCCGATGGGCGCCGCAGGTCACCAGCGCCGCCAGCTTGTCGTCGGACCCGCTGAAGCGCGGCTCATCGAGCAGAAACAACGCGAGATCGGCCTGCTGGCCGACCGCGATCCGTCCGAGATCGGTGCGGCCCAGGCAGCGCGCCGAGCCCTCGGTCGCCCAGCGGATGGGGTCGGTATGGCGCGCGGCATCCACCCCGCCGCCGATCCGCGCGAGCAGCAGCGCCTGACGCACTTCTTGGATCATGTTGGAACCGTCATTCGAGGCAGAACCATCGACGCCAAGCCCGACACCGACCCCGGCCGCCTCCAGCGCCGGCACCGGACAGATGCCCGAGCCCAGCAGCATGTTCGAGCTCGGGCAATGCGCCACACCGCAGCCGGCCTGGCCAAGGCGCCGGATTTCCGACGCATCGAAATGGATGCCATGGGCAAACCAAACGCGATCGCTGACCCAGCCCAGCGCCTCCAGATGATCAAGCGGGCGGCGGCCATGCACCGCCAGGCAATAGCGGTTTTCATCCTCGGTCTCCGCCAGATGCGTGTGCAGCCGGACATCCAGCGCCTCCGACTGCCGGACGGTTTCGGTCATCAGGTCGATGCTGCAGGAAAACGGCGAACACGGCGCCAGCGCGACCTGGCGCATCGCCCCTGCCCCTGGCTGATGCCATCGGCGCACCAGCCGCTCGCCATCACGCAGGATGGTGTCGATGTCCTGCGTCACGCTTTTCGGCGGCAGGCCGCCATCCTCGACCGAAAGATCCATGGATCCGCGGGTGAGCAGCACGCGCATTCCGAGTTTTTCAGCCTCCTCCATCGCGATGTCGATCGCGTCATCCAGCGCCGCTGGAAACAGATAGTGATGATCGACCGCGAGCGTGCAGCCGGAGAGCAGCAATTCGGCGAGCGCGAGGCGGACCGCAAGCCGCAGCGCGCCCGGATCGATCCGCGCCCAGATGGGATAGAGCGCCACCAGCCAATCGAACAGCTTCTTGTCCACCGCCGGCGCGCAGGCACGCGTCAGCGTCTGGAAGAAATGGTGATGCGTGTTGATCAGCCCCGGCAGCACGACATGGCGGCCGGCGTCGAACACCGTATCGATCGCATCCGGAACGAACTCGGCCGGCACGAGCTCGGCGATGCGCTCGCCTTCGATCACCACACCGCCCGAGGCGCCGTTCGGCATCCCCGCCAACGGGTTCTTCAGCCATAGACGCATCGCGCCACCTGGATTTTCACCAAGCCCCAATTTAGACAGTTAAAGCTGTTGCCGGCAATGGGGGAGATGGCTATCGTTTTAGCTTCGGGATTTTTCGAAGGTTGCCTGCCGATGAACCAGCCCAGCCCGCCGAACCAAACCGGATTGGATGCGCATAACCAGAGGGTTCTCCACGACCTGCAATGTATCGACTATCCGGCCAAGCCGTGGGTGCGGCCGCGGCGCGGGCCCAACGGGGAAGACGTGCTGGACGCCCTGATCGTCGGCGGCGGGCAGTGCGGCATCGCCATCGCCTTCGGCCTCATGCGAGAAAAGATCAGCAATATTCTGGTGATCGATGAAAATTCGGAAGGTCTCGAAGGCCCCTGGGTCACCTATGCGCGCATGGTGACGCTGCGAACGCCCAAGCACCTGACCAGCATCGACTACGCGATGACCTCGCTCACCTTCCGCGCCTGGTGGGAGGCGCAGTACGGCGCGGCGGGCTGGGATAGGCTGGATAAAATTCCGCGAGAGGAATGGATGCGCTATCTGCGCTGGTACCGGCGGACGCTTTCGATCCCCGTAAGCAACGAAACCCGCGCAACGGAGATCGAACCCCTCGCCCGCGGGCTGTTTAAGCTGCATGTCGAGGGCAAGGGCGCGCCAGCATCGGGCGCCTATCTTGCGCGCAAGATCGTGCTGGCCACCGGCATCCAGGGCGGCGGTGAGTGGCACACGCCGAGCTTCGTCACGGCATTGCCGAAATCACGCTACGCGCACAGCTCGGAAATGATCGATTATTCAGCATTGAATGGTAAAAAAATTGCCATATTGGGCGGTGGCGCATCCGCCTTCGACAACGCGCAATACGCGCTCGGCGCCGGCGTGGCGGAGGCCCATGTCTTTATCCGCAAGCCAGCCTTGCCGCGCGTCAACCCGATCCGTTATATGGAAAACGCCGGCTTTCTCGGGCATTTCGCGGATCTCCCGGATCCGGTGAAATATGCCGCGATCGACCATTTCCTCTCCTATAACCAGCCGCCCACCAACGACACCTTCAGCCGCGCCGCTGGCTATCCCGGTTTCACGCTGCATCCGGGCGAGCCCTAGCAG
>JAJYAF010000286.1 GCA_021779655.1 Pseudomonadota bacterium | reverse complement strand
CAGCAGATCGCCGGCACGCCGGTGGACGTGGTGTTCATCGGCTCCTGCACCAATTCCCGCATCGAGGATTTGCGCGCCGCCGCCACCGTGGCCGAGGGGCGGCGCGTCGCTCCCAGCGTGCGGGCGCTGGTGGTGCCGGGCTCCGGGCTGATCAAGCAGCAGGCGGAGCGCGAGGGATTGGCGGAAATTTTCACCGAGGCCGGGTTTGAATGGCGCGAGGCGGGCTGCTCCATGTGCCTGGGTATGAATCCCGACAAGCTGACGCCGGGCCAACGCTGCGCCTCCACCTCTAACCGCAATTTCGAGGGCCGCCAGGGGCCGGGCGGGCGCACCCACCTTCTCTCCCCCGCCATGGCCGCCGCCGCCGCTGTCACCGGGCGGATCACCGATGTCCGGGAGATGATCTGATGGATAAATTCACCACCCTCACCGCCATCGCCGCGCCGCTGGATATCGACAATATCGACACGGACAAGATCATTCCCGCCCGGTTTCTCAAAACCATCAAGCGCACCGGGCTGGGACGCAACCTCTTCGCCGATATGCGCTATAATCCAGACGGGAGCGAGAAGGCGGATTTTATTCTCAACCGGGAACCCTACCGTCACGCCGAGATACTGGTGGCGGGCGATAATTTCGGCTGCGGCTCCTCGCGCGAGCACGCCCCCTGGGCCCTGAAGGATTTTGGCATACGCTGCGTCATCGCCACCAGCTTCGCCGACATCTTCTATAATAACAGCTTCAAAAATGGGGTGCTGCCCATCGCTCTGCCGGAGGAAGCCTGCGCCAAGCTGCGCGCGGACGCCGCCATGGGAGAAAACGCCAGGCTGACCGTGGACCTCGCCCGGCAGGTGGTCATCCGCCCAAATGGCGAGGAGATTCCCTTCGAGATCGACCCCTTCCGCAAACATTGCTTGCTGAACGGGCTTGATGATATCGGCCTAACGCTGGAGCATGCTTCGGCGATCGATGCTTACGAGGCGCGGATGCCCTCCTGGCTGCCGAAAATTCAGGGAGCGTGACGACATGATCGCCAATAAGACGATGTTGCTGATGCCGGGTGACGGCATAGGCCCGGAGGTGATGGCCGAGGCGCGGCGGGTGCTGGACTGGCTGGAGGCGAGCCGCCGGGCGAGTTTCCGCATCGAGGAGGAACTGGTGGGGGGAATCTCCATCGACACCCATGGCGTGCCTCTCACCGATGCGGCGCTGGCCAAGGCCAAGGCGGCGGATGCGGTGCTGTTCGGCTCCGTCGGCGGGCCGAAATGGGACAAGGTGCCCTTTGAGATCCGGCCCGAAGGCGGGCTGCTCAAATTGAGGGCGGAACTTAAGGTCTTCGCCAATCTCCGCCCGGCCAAGGTGTTCGACGCGCTGGTGGACTCCTCCTCGCTGAAACCTGATCTGGTGCGCGGGCTCGATATCATGATCGTGCGCGAATGCATCGGCGGCGTCTATTTCGGCGAGCCGCGCGGCATCGAGACGCTGCCAGACGGCACGCAGAGAGGCGTGAACACCGAGGTTTACACGACGCCGGAAATTCAACGCGTCGGGCGGGTAGCCTTTGAGCTGGCGCGCAAGCGTCAGGGCCGCGTCTGCAGTGTGGAAAAGGCGAACGTGATGGAATCCGGCCTGCTCTGGCGGCAGGTGATGACGCGGTTGCGGGAGGAGGAATTTCCGGATGTGACCCTCTCCCACATGTATGCGGATAATTGCGCGATGCAGCTGGCCAAAAACCCCCGCCAGTTCGACGTCATCGTCACCGGCAATCTGTTTGGCGATATTCTCTCCGATCTCGCCGCGATGCTGACCGGCTCGCTGGGGCTGCTGCCCTCGGCGACGCTGGGTGCCCGGGAGACCTCCGGACGGATGCCGGGCCTTTACGAGCCGATCCACGGCTCGGCTCCGGATATCGCGGGCAAGGGTCTGGCCAACCCGCTGGCGGAGATTTTGAGCCTCGCCATGCTGCTCCGCCTTTCCTTCGGCATGGAGGAGGAGGCCGACGCCATCGAGGCAGCGGCGGCGCGGGTATTGGCGAAGGGCGTGCGGACGCCGGATATCGCCCTACCGGGCCGCTCTCCCGTTTCCACCCGCGAGATGGGGGACGCCTTGCTCACGGAGCTCGGAGCATAATCGGCGGGGCGGGGTTGCCTGAAAGCGGCGGTTCGGTTACACCCCGCGCCACGACGCGCCCGTAGCTCAGCTGGATAGAGCATCAGACTACGAATCTGAGGGTCAGGAGTTCGAATCTCTTCGGGCGCGCCACCTAATTCAATAGCTTATGGGTAACTCACTGGAACGGCCAAACGGGCCGGATACCAGGGGGGATACCGTTCTACCCAGAAACAATCTTGTCTCCGTTTTCGTCTACCCCGAGAGCCAGCGCCAGCCCTCAGAATGGGCAGGAAACGCGCCGCCTGGGGGGCCGGGTCACATAGCGAATTTGCTGCGGTAGCGGCGCTCGCCGTGCGATTCCGCCTTACGGGAAAGCCCGGATCGGGTTATTTTTTTATCGTGGTTCGATGGGATACTTATCGGGAATGGACGCCCTTTGGCTATTCGGCGCTCGCGAACGCTATTGCCCCATACAGGCTGAATAGTACTTAAACAGTCCTCTCAGCCGGCATGGTCTGGTGGGTTCTGGGGAGAGCCGTTTGATGGATTTCATTTTCATGCTGACCCGCAACGATCAGACCATAACCGACTGTCTGGATCTTTGCGAATTGATCCGCCCGCTGGGACTCAAGCATATCGGGTTCAAGGATGTCGGCGTCAGTGTCGAAACACTGCACAGACTCACTGCCAAAATCCGCTCCCTGGGTGCCAGCCCCTATATGGAAGTCGTGAGCACTACGCCGGAGGCCGCGCTCGACTCGGCGCGCACCGCCGTAGCGCTGGGGGTGGACCATCTGCTCGGCGGCACCGAAATCGACGCCACGCTGGCGATTATTCGTGGCACCGTCATCCGCTACTACCCTTTTCCTGGCACGCCGCTCGGCCACCCCACCAAGCTCGCCGGCACCGCCGCCCAAGTCGAGGCGCAATGCCGCGTCTTTATGGCCAAGGGCTGCGCGGGGGCTGATCTGCTCGCCTACCGCGCTACCGAGGATACGCCGCTCAATCTCGTCGAGGCTGCGCGCCGCGGGGTGGGCGCGGGGCGGCTGATCGTCGCGGGCAGCATCGACTCCGCCGCCCGTATCGCCAGCATCGCCCAGCGCGGGGCGGATGCCTTCACCATCGGCTCGGCGGTCTTCAGTGGCGCTTATTCGCCCCGAAAGGGCTCTACCCTGTCACAACTTGCCGATATCATCAGCGATTGCCACGCATTCGCCGCGTGCGCCGTGCCCCCGCCGGGACAGGAGCCCCTATGAGCTGGAAAGCCGCCTTTCGTTCGCTTTATTACCAGTGCGCCTTCTCCGGCAGATCCGGCGCGGGAACGCGGCCTGCATGACCTTTTGCCCAAACATTGGCTGGAGGGGCTTGAACAATAGCGCTGAGGGAAACGCCCAGCGCGGGTTTTATCAAGCCTTCATCTACCCCCAGACATTGGAGAATTTCGGTTAATACGTTAAAGTAATCATGTTGGATTTAATCGATCTGACCCCTACCTTCTAGGCGCCGGCAGATAACGTTGCGTGGATGACCGGAGCCCGTCGGCCCGACGACCGCGACCGACAACAATAACCCGCAACTGAGGAGCCGTCATGTCTGACACCGCTTCCCTCCCGCCGCCGCAGGCGCGCTTGAAACCCAATTCCGTCGGCCTGCCCGGCGCGGTCATCATGTCCGCCGCGATCATGGGCCCAGCGGTCTCCACCTTTTTCAACCCGCAATTCTCCACGCCATTTTCCGGTCCGGCGACGCCGTTTGTATATTTCGCCTGCCTGATTGCCATGCTCATCACCGCCAGCGGCATCATGGAGATGGCGGCGCAAATGCCGAGCGCGGGCTCATTTTACACCTATGTTACGCAGGGGCTGGGGCCGCATGCCGGATTCGTCACCGGGGGGCTGATGTTCCTCGCCTATGCGCTGCTGCCTCCGATCGAGGTGGCGCTGATCGGCGCTTATCTGCAACAGACGATCCAGCA
>JAJYAF010000285.1 GCA_021779655.1 Pseudomonadota bacterium | reverse complement strand
CTCGCGTTTATCGTAATGGCCGCAATGGCTGCAAACATGGTGCGGGCGCTTCAATTCACCGCAGTTCCCGCATTCCGCATAGGCCTCAGCGTGCAAGGCGTGATGGCTGCGGCGCATGCCGGCGCGCGACGGGGAGGTTTTGCGTTTTGGAACGGCCATAGCTGATTACGCCCTAAAAATTTATCTGGAAAAACTCGATTCGGAGATTGAATAAGCGGGCGACGTAGCAGAGGCGGTTGCGCGCCGCAAGTCATGGCGGCAGGTCATTGCCATTGTTTGCCGCATTCCCTCTGCATGCTCATTGCGGCCGGTTCCGGCGGGCCAGCGCCGCGAAAGGGTTCGGCGGGGAATCGCCCGCCGCAGCCGGAAGGCTGGCGCCGGGCTTGCGCGGATAGGGAAGCAGCGCCAGGGCGAGCTGCTCGGCGAGCGCCGCGCCGAGGTCGATCGAATCGCCGCTATAGGGAATTTCGTCCGGATCCCCGCCATCGTCCGAGCATTCCATGACCGCAGCGCTCTCCCGCACGGAGGCGGCGGGCACGAAACGCAGCCGCGCCGTCTCCGCGACGGGCATCTCGAAACGATCGAGCGAAACCACGCAGATCCGGGTAACCCGCGCGTGGAGTTCAAGCTCGGCCTCGACCTGCCCGCCATGCTCCGGCGCCGTCCATAACCTGAAATCGCCGCTGAGCGCCGCGATCTCCGGAAGGTCGAAAGCCTTCGCCAGGGCCGCGCGCTCGGTGGCACTCGCCTCGATCCGCCGTAGAACCGGCCCGGCGCCGATATTGCCCACCCGCAACCGATGGCTCAGGAATTCCGCCATTTCACCGCTCATGTCGTGCTCCCTTTCGCTGCGCGCACGAACATGATAGCGTAATTCCCCGCATTGACATCCGGCCCGCTGCCGTGACACGCAAGTCGCGGACATGAGCAGAGACTGAAGGACCCTCGCGTGCAGCTTCGCCTTGCCGGTTTTCGCGCCGCCGTCATCGGCAGCCTGCTACTGCTGCTGCCAGGCTGCGTCATTTTTTCTGATTCGCCGCATTACCGGGGCATCGCCGTCACCCAGAACGACCTGAACCAGCTGACGCCAGGGGTGTCCTCGCAGGCGGATGCCCAGGCCCTTCTCGGGCCGCCGACGACGCAGGAAGTCTTCAACAACAACAATTGGATCTATGTAAGTCAGGTCACCAGAATGCGAATCGCCCAGACCGAAGGCGTGGACACGCAGCACGTGGTGGTGCTGAGTTTCGACAATAACGGCGTTTTGCAAAAAATCAGCCAGAAGACGCTGGATAATGCCGTGCAGGTGGCCATGGACCCGCGTGAAACTCCGGCACCCGGCGGCACGGCCGGCTTCCTCCAGCAACTGATCGGCGGGGTTGGCAAGTTCAATCCGCTCGGCTCCGTGCCCGGTATCGGCGGCCCAGGCGGCTTAGGCGGTGGTGGCATGGGTGCCGGCGGCCTGGGTGCCGGCGGCTTGTAGGAAGATGCGCCGGCGCCCCTTGCTCTCGGGCGGGCTGCTCCCGGCTTTCGCCTGGCTTAACCCGGCCTGGCTTAGTCCGGCCCTGGCGCAGAACGCGCCGGGCGGCGGCGCAGGCCCGGCCTTGCCCCCGGCGCCAGGCCCGCAGGCGCCCAATCCGCAGGCGCCCAAGCTCGACGATACCGTTGCCGGCGGCTTCAACCGTATCGTCATCGCGCGCTGGGGGGATTCCGTGCTACCGGGCGCGCCCGCCTTCAACCCCAATGGGCCGACACGCCAAGCGGCCGACACGCAATTCCCGTACGACGCCGTGATCGCCGGGCTGGTGCCGCCGCCACCGGCGCAGGACGGCATCCCCCGGCTGGTCGCGGTGTTGGCAACGCCGGACGTGCCGGCCCGCATGGTTTTTCCCGGCGGCGTGGACAACCCGGACATCGCCGGCCGGATGCAGGGCGTGACGGTGATGAACCTGCAATTCATGGGCGGCAGATGGGTGACCGTGGATGGCGGCTACCAATGCCGGCGGCTGCATGATGGCACGTTGTGCCAGATCAGCGGTCCGGCGGCGGCGGCGATCGGCAATACCGTGCAGGGGATTCTGGCGCCCCAAGGGGGATGCGCCACCGCTTGGGGCACGGTGCTGCTGGCGGAAGGCGACCCGGCGCCGTGGCTCAAGCGGCTGGCCGGCGTGGCGCCTGCGCTCGCCGCCCCCGCGGCAGCGCCGCGTTTTGCCTGGGTGACCGAACTCGACCCGCTGGACCCGCTCAGCATTCCCGTCAAGCGCACCGCGCTTGGCCGGTTTCCCCGCGCCGGAATCGCGGCCGGGCGGACGGGCGATGGCAGGCCGGTGGTTTTCATGAGCCAGAACGCGCCTGACGGTTTCCTGTTCCGCTTCGTCGCCTCCGGCACAGGCGATTCCGCGCTCGATTCCGGCACGCTCGCCGTGGCGCAAATTCATGAGAACAACATCCGATGGGTCAATCTTGGCTCCGATGTGGCCTCGCTGGTGGGCGCTCCGGCGGCCGCCGATGCCGCGCAAGGCTCGCCGTTTGACGGGCCGGGCGGTCTTGCCATCGCCGGCGACGGCAGCAACACGCTCTATCTCGCCTGCCGCGGCAACCCGGCGCGAACCATGGGCAGCACCAACGCGCTCAATCCCCGGGTCGGTGACGATAACGGCCACATCCTGGTGTTCGCGCCTCCCAATGGCGACCTGGCCGCCAGCAGCTTCACCGGCGATCTTGCCATTGTTGCCGGCAACCCGGCCCGCGCGCCGTTTACCCAGTATACTGACGGCTCCGATTGCTGGTTCAAAAATCCCCGCACGCTTGCTCTCGATCCTCTCGGACAGCTTTGGATCGGCACCGATCAGCGCGGCAGGATATCCGGTACCGCCGACGGATATTTCATCATGCAGACGGGTGGTCCCAGCAAATATCTGGTGAACGAAGCCTATCTGGCACCAATCGGCGCCGCTGCCGGCGGTGCCGCTTTCGATGCCGCGAGCCGGACCGCTTTCGGCATGGTGCGCCATCCGGGCGCGACGCCACAGGCAAGCTTTTCTGCGCCCGCCACACGCTGGCCGACACTGCGGCCCGACATGCCGCCGCAAAGCACGGTGATCGGGCTGGTCGGCCAGGGTTAGATGCTGACCATCGTTCAGACCGGATTTCACGATCCTGAATTCGCCCTCTGTTTTCAAATCCGGCTGGACGTATTCGTGCGCGAGCAGAACGTGCCGCTCGCCGAGGAACGCGATGCGCATGATGCAACGGCGCTGCACTTCCTGGCCAGCACGGAAGACGGGCCGGTTGCCACCGCACGGGTGCTCATGCTCGAAGACGGAGTGGCGAAGATCAGCCGTGTCGCGGTGCTGCAACCGGCGCGCGGCCGCGGGATGGGCGCGGCCCTGATGCGGCATATCGAAAAAACCGTCTCGGCTTCGGCGTATCTACTCGACGCGCAGATCCAGGCCCTGCCCTTCTACGAAAAACTTGGCTATCGCCATTATGGCGAGGCATTCATGGAAGCCGGCATCGCGCATCTTCATATGCGCAAGCCGAACCGGAGTTTCTGCCGGCCCGCCTGGCGCGCGATCGGTTCAGATTGACGCGATCATGCGTCAGACCTGAATTGTAAATCGCGCTGATACCAGCCCGCCTTGTCATCGACTCTTCGCGTCCCGCAGCGGGCTGGTATAAGATATTGATTTAGCGCGGCGCGGCCCGCTTGCGTGCCAGCGCCTCCTCGGCGCTTGCCACCCCGCCATGCTCGGCCGACCAGACCATCGGGTTTTCCAGGAATTTGCGTACCCCGGCCAGCGCCGAATCGGAAAAATAGCGGTGGCTGCGGCAGGCATCCAGCACGTCCCACCAGGTGCAGAGATGATGCAAGCCGATATCCATGCCGGCCAGCGTTTCAAAGCTGCCGGGAAACACGCCATAGAAGAACACGACAAAAGTATGGTGGCAGATCGCGCCGGCCTCGCGCAGCGCCCTGGCGAACTGGATTTTGGAGCCGCCGTCGGTGGTGAGGTCTTCCACCAGCAGGGTGTTCATGTTTTCCGGCACGTCGCCTTCGATCAGCGCGTTGCGCCCGAAACCTTTCGG
>JAJYAF010000008.1 GCA_021779655.1 Pseudomonadota bacterium | reverse complement strand
GTCGGGGGCCTGCGCATCGCTGTCGATCGGGCGGACGATACATATCGGTTACAGATGACGCGACTCCAGACGGAAATCGCAACCTTGCGCGCCGATTTCGAACGAACGGATGACATCTCCCGGTTACGGGAGACGGCCGCCGCCCTGCGCGCCGCTGTGGATCAGGCGGACGGTGCATCCCGATTACAGATGACGCGACTCCAGACGGAAATCGCAACCTTGCGCGCCGATTTCGAACGAACGGATGACATCTCCCGGTTACAGGAGACGGCCGCCGCCCTGCGCGTCGCTGTCGATCAGGCGGACGATACATCCCGATTACAGATGACGCGACTCCAGACGGAAATCGCAACCTTGCGCGCGTGTCTCGAGTTGCTGCTCCAGCGTTTCACCTTCCCAATCGGAGACGGGTTGTTGGCGGCAGGCAACCGCTACGGGTATCTCGTGCTGCCGGCAGGGGATCTCGTCAATGTCGGTTACCTCATTGGTGGCGTTTTACCTGAACCGGGTTCGCTTGCCGTGCTGGAGAAGCTGCTCGCGCCTGGAGATGTTTTCGTCGATATCGGCGCGAATGTCGGACTCTTCACCTTGGCCGGGGCGCGGCGTGTGGGAGAATCGGGTCATGTCCACGCGGTTGAGCCGGCCCCCGATCTCGTCGCTGCGCTGGGGGCGCTGATCACGCTCAATCAGATCGCCTCATTCGTTACCGTGCATCCCGTGGCCGCCGGCGCCGAGGAGGGAAGCGCCGAGCTGTTCCTGGCCCGTACCTCGGGCCATAATTCCTTGTTCGCCGAGGAGGCCGGACTCGACTCGGTCAGGGTGCGGCTTGCTTCACTCGATTCGCTTATCGCAGCGGGTTCAAGGGTTAGTCTCGTCAAACTGGATGTGGAAGGCGGCGAATTGCAAGCTCTCGCCGGAATGGCTCGGGTAATCGCCGACAATCCGCAGATTGTGATACTGGCGGAGTTCAGCCCGTCGATGATCCGCCGTTCGGGTGGAACGCCGGAAGGCTGGATGAAAACGGTCCGTGGCATGGGTCTCGATGCTTTGGAGATCAACGAGGATACCGGCACCCTGGCGCCTTTGCGCGCGGAAGGATTGGACACGCTTCACTGGGTCAATCTGGTGCTCTACCGCCCCGAGGGCAGGTTGAGACTCGAACCGCTTCTCTGTGGCGCTCCATGAGTGCATTTCTTCTCGTGGGTGGCGGAGGGCATGCGAAGGTCGTGCTTGACGTCGCGCATGCGGCCGGGTTCAGGGCGGCGGGATTCCTCGATCCCGATCCCGCTGCCCCTCCGATCGGGGAAATCCGGCGCCTGGGCGGAGATGAGGCAGCATCGGGACTGCTCGCGCAGGGGCTTGCCCTTGCCTTCGTCGCTTTAGGTGACAATCGGCTGCGCCGCGAAATCGGCGAGCGGCTGCGCGCCCTGGGGTTCACGCTCGTGACGCTGATTCACCCCAGCGCCATAATCTCTCCAACTGCTGTAATCGGATTCGGAACCGTGGTCATGCCGCTCGCCGTCGTCAACGCGGCCGCGCGTATCGGTAACCATGCGATCCTCAACACCGGCGCGATTGTCGAGCATGATTGTGTCCTGGGAGACGGTGTTCATGCCGCGCCGCGATCGGTTTTCGGCGGCCGCTGCATTGTGGGCCAGGAGGTGTTGTTTGGCATTGGGGCGTGCGCCCGGCCGCTCTCCCGTATCGGGGCGGGCGCAACGGTCGGAGCCGGGGCAGTCGTGGCCGGCGAGATCATGGAGGACGCCGTGGTTGCTGGCGCTCCCGCACGGCCCTTGAGACGCTAGCTACAGCCGATTTCATGAAAATCGCTCTCGTCTCCTCATTCGAACCATTCGTGGATGGTGGTTTACGAAATATCGTCAACTGGCTGATCGCGCCGTTGCGGGCGGCCGGGCACCAGGTCGAGGCGATCTGGTTGCCATTCTTCGAGGATCCGAGCGGGCTTGAACAAATGTGGGCCTACCGGCTCATGGATCTCGAACGCTCCTGCGACCGGATCATCTGCTTCCGTCCACCGGCCTATCTCGTTCAGCATCCTCGAAAGATCGTATGGTTCATTCATCATTTTCGGGTCTTTTACGATCTTTGGGGGACACCCTATTCGCCATTCGAGGACACGCCCTCCACGCGCGCGTTGCGCGGTGCGATCATGCGTCTGGACGGGACGGGACTTTCCGAGGCCAAGCTGATCTTTGCTAATTCCCAGGTGGTTGCGGACAGGCTGAAGCACTTCAACGGGATTGAAGCCAAGGTGCTTTTTCCCCCGGTGCACGCGCCCGAGCGGTTCCGCTGTGATGATTACGGGGATGAAATGCTTTCGATCTGCCGGATCGAAAGTCACAAGCGCCAGCATCTGCTGGTCGAGGCCATGGCGCTGACGCAGACGCCGGTGCGGCTGCGTTTGTGCGGACGAACCCAGAATGAAAATTATCTTGCCTCCATGCTTGCCGCGGCCGGCCCGGCTGCCGAACGCGTGACAATCGAGGCGCGCTGGATTTCCGAGGAGGAGAAAGCCGAACTGCTGGCCGGCGCCCTGGCCAATGTTTATGCGCCGTTCGACGAAGACAGCTATGGCTATCCCACGATCGAGGCGGCTCACGCGAGGAAATCAACGGTAACGGTGACGGATTCCGGAGGCGTGCCTGAATTCGTGAGCGACGGCGTCAATGGTCTTGTGGTCCCACCCACGGCCAGGGATCTGGCGCTTGCCTTCGACACGCTTTATTCCGACCGGGCGCTTGCGCGCCGTCTCGGCGAGGCGGCATATACGCGCATTGCCGAATTGGGCATCGATTGGCCGACGGTCGTCAGCGCGCTCACTGCGCCGTTGCCGGACGAAGCGCAATGAAAATAGCGGTGGTGAACAACGCCGCCCCGTTCAACCGGGGCGGAGCCGAGGAGCTTGCCGAGCATCTGGTCCGCCATCTACGCGCGAGCGGCGCTCAGGCCGAGCTGGTTCGCATACCTTTTGCATGGGAGCCGATGGAGGGTCTCATCAACCAGATGATGATGAACCTTTCGTTCCGTATCGATCAGGCCGACCGGCTGATACCCTTGAAATTCCCAGCCTATCTGATCCCGCATCGCGACAAGGTGTTCTGGCTGCTGCATCAGTATCGCCAGGCCTACGATCTCTGGGATGCCGGCCGGTCCAACATTCCCGCAACGCCCGAGGGGTTTACGATCCGGGCGGCGATTCAACAGGCCGATGCGCAAAGTTTTGCCAGGGCAACGAGGATTTACACGAACTCGATCGTCACCCGGAAGAGATTGCGCGATTATAACGGATTTGATTCGGAAGTTCTGATGCCTCCGCTCAACGATCCGGAGATATTCACCAATCGTGGCGATGATGGTTATCTGTTCGCGGCCGGGCGAATAAATGCGGGGAAGCGTCAGTCGCTTCTGGTCGATGCGTTCGCGCATCTTCCTGCCTCGTTTCGCATGATCGTCGCCGGCCCGCCCGACTCTCCCGCCGATGCCGAGGCACTCGCGCGTCAGGTCGCGATGGCGGGTTTGCAGGACCGGATAAGACTGGACTTGCGCTTTCTCTCGCGCGGAGAGCTGGCTGATTATGCCGGCCGGGCGCGTGCGGTCGCCTATGTTCCCTTCGACGAAGATTCGGTCGGGTACGTGACGATGGAGGCTTTTCAGGCCCGCAAGCCCGTGGTGACGACGACGGATTCGGGCGGTCTGCTCCAGATCGTGCATGACGGTAGAACCGGCGCGGTTGGCTCCCCCACCCCGGAGGGGTTGGCGACGGCAATCGCCCGGTTGATGAATAGGCCCGCCTACGCCGCGAAGCTGGGGCGGGCCGGCCATGAGGCATGGAACGCGCTGGGAATCACATGGCCTCGTACCATCGAGAAGCTGCTTGGTTGAGGACGGGGGATGATGCGTATTCTGTGGGCCACTCCTTTTAACGTGAAATCGGCGATCGCACGGTACAGCCGCCTGGTCACGGATGAAATCGCCGCGCGCGGCCATACGGTCGAGCTTCTCCGCCTTGAGGACAAGGCGACTTCAACGCTCGACATTCTGGACAGCGAGCTGACCGTTCATGCAGCGGACACGCTCAAGCCCGCCAGGCTGCGCGGTTACGATGTTTGTGTTGTCAATTTCGGTGACTATCTTTCCTTCCATGCTGGCGCCCTGGCACTGGCGTCGAGCGTGCCTGCCGTGGCCGTGCTCCACGATGCCAACATGGAGAATTTTCTTCTTGAAGCGTTTCAGGCATATCCCGGGCTTGCGGCGCTGTTGGAGGCTTGGCCGCCAGCGTCGCTTGCTCTGCCCGAGGGACGCACGCCGGGGCAACGCGCAATCTCCTTCCTCGCGGCCATTTCCTCGGGCTGCGTCGTGCATGGGCCGCATTATGTGGAGGATGTGGTCGCCGCCTGCCCGGGACCAACGGTGCAGCTGCCGCTGTGCTATCCCGAGATCGGCGCCGTTTCCCCCGAGCCGGAGGTTTCGGACGCCTTCGTTGTGATGTGTTTCGGCATGATCAACCGAAACAAGCAACCCGAGCGTATTCTGCGCGCACTCGCCATCCACCCCGCGCTGCGCGCGCGTGGAAGGGTGCGGTTTGTCGGTCCGATCGAGGACGGCTATCGGAAAAATCTCGCCGCGCACGCGGCCAGACTGGGCTTGGCCGAACCTGATTTCACCGGTTGGGTCGATGATGCGCAGCTATGCAGATTGCTCGCCCAGGCGCATCTCCTGTGCTGCCTGCGCCATCCTATCGCCGAAGGAGGCTCAGCCTCGCTGATCACCGCGCTCTATTCGGGCCGTCCCGTCGTGGTGGACGACGCCGGGTCCTACGCCGCCATCCCGGACGGGCTGGTATACAAGATCAGCGCCGATGAGGATCCCGCGCCGCTCGCCACCGTGATGGCGGATGTCGCCGGCAGCCCGCTTGCCGCCGAGGCAGCCGCGCGGGCGGCCGCTTTCGCCCGCCGGCACTACGCGGCCGATACCTATGTCGACGGACTTATACCGCTATTGGAGGCAGCCCTGGCCAACCGCCCGGAACTGGAGGCCGCCCGGGGCATGGGGCGCCGGCTGCATTCCCTGGGCTTGACGTTTGCCGACGGCACAGCGGCCGGTTTAGAGAACCGGTTAGCCTGCGTGAGGCGGTCTCCGGCGCCGCTGACGCAGACTTGAGCCACGGCAGGAGCGCCTCCGCATGGAAAAGGATTTTCTTCCCGTCTATCGTCCGGACCTTTCAGGCAACGAGAAGCGCTATGTCAACGAATGCCTCGATACCACATGGATCTCCTCGATTGGCGGCTTCATCGACAAGTTCGAGGCCGCGTTCAGGGATGTGACCGGGGCGCCATATGCCTGGTGCGTTTCAAATGGCACGGTCGCGCTGCATCTGGCGATCCACTGCCTCGATATCGGGCCGGGGGATGAGGTCATCGTGCCCACCTTCACCTACATCGCCTCGGTCAACACGATCGCCCAAACCGGCGCCAGGCCTGTTTTTGCCGAATGCAGGGCAGATGACTGGCTGATCGACGTCGCCGATGTCGCCGCCAGGATCACCCCACGCACCAAGGCGATCATGGCGGTGCATCTCTACGGCGCGGTCTGCGATTTGCCGGCGCTCTCCGCCCTGGCCAAGGCGCACGGCCTCTTTCTGATCGAGGATTGCGCCGAAGCGCTCGGCTCAACCTTCGAGAACAGGCATGTCGGCCTGTTTGGCGATGTCGGCACATTCTCCTTCTTCGGCAATAAGACCGTGACGACCGGCGAGGGCGGGATGGTCATCTGCAAGGATGAGGCGCTCGCCCGGCGCATGAAAATCGTCAAGGGCCAGGGGCAATCCCTGGTTAAGCGCTACTGGCACGTCGAACTCGGGTTCAATTACCGTATGACGAATATCTGCGCCGCCATCGGCCTGGCGCAGATCGAGCGTCTGCCGGCCATACTGGCGCGCAAGCGCGAGATCGGCGCGCGCTATCGGCTTTTATGCGCCGAGCGGCTGAACAATGCGGTCGTATTCCAGGACGTTCCCGATCACGTCGTCAGCTCCGACTGGCTTGTCAGCGTGCTCCTGCCCCCCGGGGCGGACCGTGATGCGGTAATGGCGCGCATGCAGGAGGCCGGCGTGGATACGCGGCCTGTCTTCTACTGCGCGCACCGGATGCCGATGTATTCGCGTTCCGAAAATTTTCCGGTTTCCGAGACAATCGCGGCACGCGGAATCAGTCTGCCGAGTTATCCCACGCTTTCGGATAGCGATGTCGAGCGGGTGGTCGAGACGCTGGGTGGAGCGCTGATGGCGCGATGATCTGGGTGGCGGGTTGATTTGCTTTATCCTGCCTCCGGCAAGCCAGGGCGGTTCAGCCCGGCGCGGCCAGCAGCGCCGAGCCGAAAAAGGCGAGCGCCAGGGCCGGGCCGAAAGGAAGCATCGTCTGCCCGCCCTGCCCACGCCTGAGCGCCAGCGGCAGCGCCACGGCGAGTGCCAGCAGACCCGCTGTCAGCACCAGCACGGGCAGCGCCGCCAAACCCACCCAGGCCCCGGCGGCGGCCAGCAGCTTGGCATCTCCCCGCCCCAGCCCGTGGCGGCCGCGCAGGCGCCAGTAAACCATGTCCAGCAGCCGGAACGCGGCATAGCCGAGCGCCGCGGCCATGGCGTGATCATAGATGGCGGCGGGCATCCGCGCCCAGGTGACCGCCAGCCCGGCGAGGAGCAGCGGCAGGGTGATCATGTCCGGCAGCCAGTACCGCTCGGCGTCGATCCACGCGGCGGCCAGTAGCGCCCAGCCCAGCGCGGCGTTCGCCCATAAGGCCCCGCCGGACCGCGCGGGGAGAAACGCCGCCAGCGCCACCGCGAGCGCCGCGAGTTCGATGGCAGGGTAGAAGACACCGATGCGCGCCCCGCAATGCCGGCAGCGCCCACGCTGGAAGGCGAAGCTGGCAAGCGGCACCAGATCGCGCGCGCCCAGGGCATGGCCACAGGAATCGCAGCGGGAGCGCGCCAGGACCAGCGGGCGCCCGGCGGCCAGGCGCCGGACCACGACGCCCAGAAAACTGCCGATGACCGGGGCCACCAGAAGCACCATCCAGCCTGGCGGCGCGGGCACCTGCGAACCCTCCCCTCTCAGTCCCCGGCCGGCTTGTAACCGTCCGTCAATGTCCTGAGGAATGCCACGATATCGTCCACCTCCGCGGTGGTCAGCGCCGCGCGGCCGCCCGGCTTGCGATTCAGCGGCGGGTCGGTGTGGTCGATATTGTTCCGGTATCGCTTCGGGAGATCGTTGAACATCTCCACCTGGCCATCGGCGCCGGTGGGGTAGATTTTGCCGGGCAGGACATCGCGCAGATTGTAGAATTCCACGGCGTCGTGGAGATCATGGTAATAGCCGTTATGGAAGAACACGCCCCGCCCCGCCGCGTTGCGCAGCGTGGGAGTGAGGAACATGCCGCAATATTGCGTCTCGCTTTCCAAATCCGTGCGGTACGGCCCACATAATCCCAGATCGTAATAATCCGGATTCTTATTGGCTGGAATCGCCGGGTTGCGCGGTATGCCCAGGGCTTCGTACTGGGTGTCCGTGAACAAGGGCGGACGGTGGTCGGGCGTCGGCTGGTCCAGATGGCAGGCGGCGCAATCGCCCTTGCCGGGGTCGTTGAAGAGAATATAGCCGCGCATCTCCGCCGGGGTGAGCCGGGCCTTGCCCTCCAGCCAGTAATCGTACTTGCTGGTGAACGAATGAAAATCCTGATTTTCGATCTGATAGCGCGCGACGGCGAACAGGGCTTCCGAGACGGCCAGCGGCGGATCGCTGAAAATGCTGTCGCCGAATAGCTGCTTCATGGTGCCGGCATAGGGAGCCGCCCGCATCCTCGCGGCAATGGTTTGCGGACTGCCGCCATCCATCTCGTAAATACTGGTGAGCGGACCCATGGCCTGCTGTTGCAGCGTGTCGGCGCGGCCATCCCAGAACAGGCCGCCGGCGGGGACGATATTCGCGGCGCTTTGCGCCGTGTCTTGCGCCGTTTTGGTGGCGCGGGACACGGTTTTGGCGGCAGCGGCGAGCTGCGGCAGTGGCGGCAGCGCTGCGTCGCTGTCTCCGGCCGGGTCGGGGCCGATATGGAAATTCTGTTGAAAATCGAGATAAGTCAGGGTGGGCACCGCGCGCACGCCGGGGCTGTGCATGCCTAAGCCGCCATAGACCACCGGACCGCCGGTCGGCGGACCGTAATGATTCGACGGATCGTGGCAGGAGGCGCAGGAGAGCCTGCCGGAGGCCGACAGGCTCGCATCGAGGAAAATCTGTCTGCCGAGGCCGGCCATTAACGAAAACCGCGCCGGTGGCACCGGGCGCACGAGCTGGATGGGATGAGGATTGATGCCCCGCGCAAGCTGGAAGCTTGCCGCGGGGCTGGAGAACCAATCCGCCGGCGGAATGGGTCCTTGCAGAACCCAGGCCGCGGCGGCACAGACGCCAAACGCCAGGATGAGGACGAGACCAGCCAGAATACGCATGACATCCGCGAGGAAAATCTTGGAAAGAAAATCTTGGAAACGTGAATCGCCTCTCGATGTCTCGGCGGGCGATTCACGGTCCCCGGAATTCAAGCCTTAGAACTGGGAATGATCGCCTCCCCCATTGCCCCCGGAATTATCCCAGGGAAAGCCGTGGCCGGACTCGCGGTACATCACCTCGCCGGTGGACGGGTTCAGGATCAGGCCTCGCCTCTCGGGATGGAAGGCCATGAAATCGAACATGTCCATGATCGAGCCGGCGGTCGCGTCGAAGGAGCCGCCGCCGAGGCGCTTGCCGTACAGCCAGTTATCCTCGATGAACTTCACGACCGACGCCTGAGAGATGAGCGTGTGGGACACGAAATCCCGACGGGCGAACGGCGAGATCACCAGGAAGGGAATGCGGGTGCCGGGGCCGCAGCGGCCATGCACCGGTTTGCCTTTCAGACCATTCGGCTCGACGCCGGTGCCGCAGGTGTTCGCGCCGTTCAGCGCGTCCAGCGCGCCGAAGGAGGGGCTGGTCGGCGTCACGAAGGCGTGGTCGTACCAGCCGTCGGAGTCGTCATAGGCGACGATGATCGCGGTGGACTTCCAATCCGGCGACTGCATGATCCGATTGACCAGATTGACGATGCCGGTTTGCGCGTCCAGCGGGTCGGAGTAGCCGGCATGCTCATCCTGATAAGCCGGCATCTTGATGTAGGCGACGGCCGGCAGCAGGCCGTTCTGCAACGCCGCGACGAAATCCTTCAGATCGTATTCATGGTTGGCCGGATCGGTGGCGCCGTTCGGCTGGTAGGAGAAGCCGATATCGCCCAGACGTGCCGGGCGGGCATGGGTGTAGTTGGCCGTGGAGGCGTAGTACTGGAACCAGTTGTGATGCGGGATATAATCCGTGACGGTCTGGCCCACGGTGGTCGATACCGTGGAGCGCGCGCAGCCGGTGGTGCCGTTGGTGTTGGTGGCGTCCAGATCGAAGCCGCCCATGAAGCCGCCCCAGGTGATATGCGCGGCATTCAGCAGGTCGCCGATGTTATTGCCGTTCATCTTCACGGTGGTGGCGGTGCTGGAGCAGGAATCGTAGGCGGGGTCCACGTCGCCATCCTGCGTGAAACCGCCCTGACCGTCCGGAACTTCGGAGGAGGACTTGCCCAGAACCGGAACCGCGCCATTGATCTGGCCGGAAACAACCTCCAGGGCGCCGGGGGTGGAAGGGCCGTAGGTGTCGGTGTAGGCGTTGTCGCTCATCGCGTAGTTCTGGGCGTAGTTCCATAGCGCGGTGACGGTGTTGCCGTCATAATAACCCATGACCTGACCCTTGGTGCCGAAGGCGCCCACGCCGCCGGCCGTGCCCGCGCCGGTGTATTCGGGAAACAGGTCCATCTTGCCGGCATCGTAGGCCCGCTGCTCGGCGGTGTAGCCGTGATTCTGGTCGGCCGTCGCGGCCTGCGTGCGGTCCAGCCGGAACGGATCAGCCGCGTTGGCGCCGTTCGCGGGGTTGGTGTCGTTCGGGTTATTGGTCAGCAGGTTGCTGTTCGCGAGATTGTCCACCGCGCGCTCCCGCAGGTTGCCGCCGAAGCGGATCGGCTGGGCGCGCGGGGTGAAGCGCGGCTCGCCCGCCGGATTGGTGGCGTGCGGGTAGGTCGCGAAATAATGATCGAAGGAGACGTTCTCCTGATAGATCACGATAAGATGCTTGATCGGCGTCAGCGTCGGCAGATGATCGGTGTAGAACCCGGCCGCTGCCATATTGATCGGCGCCTTGGCGCCGATGGCCGTGGTCCCGGCCAGCGCGGGCGCGACGGCGGAAACCAGGGTGGAAACACAATAAGACGCGCATAGGAGAGATCGGCGTAAAGTCATCGTTCCTTACCTCTTGATTGATGTTTGGTGAACAAGGCGTTTCGGACGGTAGGCCTGATAATGGATGGGCCGGGCGTTGCGTGTGACGCAATTATGATTTCCATGCCTCCCCCCTCGTGCTCTCTCACCTTGCGCCATTCTTGCAAGAGCCGCAGGACTGACATGATTCTGTCACTTGCGATCCGCCTTGAGCGCCACGAAAAGGCCGCATGGATCTGCGACCCTCCGTTTCGCCGGACGCGGTGCTCGAGCGTCTGGCCGCCCAGGGAGTTTGCGACGCCATCGCGCTGGAGCGCGCCCGCGCCGTGGCCCGGGAGACGGACCTCACCCCGGCCCAGGCGCTGGTCCGGCTTGGCCTGGTGACCGAACGCGGCCTGGCCGAATGCTGGGCGGCGCTACTGAACCTGCCTCTGGCGCGGCCGGAGCACTATCCGGAAGCGCCGGTACTGCCGGAACAGCTGCGCCCGCGCTTCCTGCGCGCGGCGCGCTGCCTGCCGCTGGCAGCCGAAAATCACGGCGGCGGGCGGGAGATGCTGGTCATGGCGATGGCCGACCCGTCGGACGAATTTTCCGCCCGCGCCATCGAGCTCGCCACGGGTTTGCCCCTGCGCCGCCAGGTGGCTATTCCCATCGAACTGGAAACGGCCCTGACCCGGCTCTATCCGGAAGAGGACGAGACCGCACCGGCGCCCGCCCCGGAAGGCCCGGCGGAGGACGATACCGAGCGGCTGAAGGACATGGCGAGCGAGGCGCCGGTGATCCGCCTCGTCAACCAGATCATCGGCCGTGCCGTGGAAAGCATGGCCTCGGACATCCATATCGAGCCGTTCGAGGACCGGGTGCGGATCCGCTATCGTTACGACGGCGATTTGCAGGAGGCCGAGACCCAGCCGGCGCGGCTGGCGGCGGCCATCGTCTCGCGCCTGAAAATCCTCGCCAGGCTCGACATCGCCGAGCGGCGCCTGCCGCAGGACGGGCGCATCCGCATCGCGGTGCGCGGGCAGGAGGTGGTGTTCCGCATCGCCACCGCGCCCAGCCTGCATGGCGAGATCGTGGTGATGCGAATCCTCGACCGCTCCTCCGTCTCCTTCGATTTCGAGGCGCAGGGCCACGACGCGGAGGTGATCGCGCGGTTGCGCGCGGCTCTGGCGGCGCCGAACGGCATGCTGCTCGTCACCGGGCCCACCGGCTCGGGTAAAACCACCACGCTCTACACCGCCCTGCTGTCGCTGAACGCGCCGGAAGCCAAGATCATCACCGTCGAGGACCCTATCGAATACCAGCTTCCGGGGATCAACCAGATTCAGGTGAAGCCGCGGATCGGGCTGGATTTCGCGGCGCTGCTGCGTTCCATCGTGCGGCTCGATCCGAATATCATCATGGTCGGCGAGATCCGCGACTTGGAAACGGCGGAAATCGCGGCGCGGGCAGCGCTTACCGGGCATCTCGTGCTTTCCACCCTGCATACCAACTCCGCCGCCGCCGCCATCACCCGGCTGCGCGACATGGGCATGGAGGACTACCTCATCGCCGCCGTGCTGCGCGGGGTGCTGGCGCAGCGCCTCGTCCGCCGCCTGTGCGACGAATGCAAAACGCCCCTTGCGACGCCCGGGGAGTTCCGTACCCGCTACAACATCGGCGCGGAGACCATTTTCCGCCACCGGGGCTGCCCCGCCTGCCGCAATACCGGGTATCGCGGCCGCCAGGCGATCACCGAGTTCCTGACGCCCGGCGCCAGGCTCGAACGCCTGCTGTTCGCCAAGGCCGACCAAAACGTCATCGAGCGTGAAGCGGTCGCGGCGGGGATGAAGACGATGCTCACGGCGGGCATGGAGGCGGTGGCGCGCGGCGAGACCACCGTGGAGGAAATCCTGCGCGCGGTGAGGGCCGAGGACTGATGGCGCCGTTCAGCTACCGCGCCCTGGGGGCGGATGGCACCCTGCTGAAGGGCGTGCAGGAAGCCGACAGCGCCGCGGCGCTTGCCGCGCAACTGCAAAAGCGCGGCGCCATGGTGCTCGGCATCGCCCCGGCTGGACGGGGCGGCAGGCTGCTCTCCCTGGAGCTGGGCGGCACGGCGCTGCGCCGGGGCGAGCTTACCGAGGCGACGCGGGAACTCGCCAGCCTGCTCACCGCCGGCCAGGATATCGACCGCGCCTTGCGGCTGATGGCCGAGGAAGCGCCGAACAAGCGGGTGGGCGCGGTACTGGGGCGCGCGCGGGACCTGGTGCGCGACGGAATGACCCTGGCCAAGGCGCTACAGCGCGAGCCGAAAAGCTTTCCGCGTCTTTATATCGGCCTGGTGCGGGCGGGCGAGGCGGGGGGCGACCTGGCGGGCACGCTGGAACGGCTGGCCGGGCTGCTGGAACGCCAGCGCGGCCTGACCGCCGCGGTGCAATCGGCCATGGTCTACCCCGCCATTCTGCTGGTGGCGGCCATCGGCTCGATCATGCTGCTGCTGACCCGGGTGCTGCCGCAATTCGCGCCGCTCTTCGCGGAGAACGGTCTTGCCTTGCCCGCCTCGACGGCGTTTCTGCTGGGACTTGGCAATGCCGCGTCCGCCTGCTGGCCCTATGCGCTGGCGGCGCTGGCGGCACTGGGCCTGGGGGGACGCCACGCCCTCGCCCGGCCCGGGATACGCCTGGTGTGGGACAGGCTGATGCTGCGCCTGCCGCTCACGGGCGGAATCGCGCGGGACATCCTGGCCGCGCGCCTCTCCCGTACCCTGGGGATGCTGCTGGTCAACGGCGTCGCTTTGCTGCCGGCACTCGGAATCGTGCAGGAGGTGCTGGGCAACAAGGCCGCGCAGGCTGCCGTGGCGGCGGCGGCGGAGAGCGCCAGGACCGGCCAGGGCCTGGCCCGCGCCCTGGGGGCGGCGGGAATCTTTCCCGGCCGGCTCGTGCATCTGCTGCGCCTGGGCGAGGAGACGGCCCAGCTCGGCCCGCTCGCCCTGCGCGCCGCCGACATGTTCGAGGAGCGCACGCGCCTGGCCTTGCAGCGGCTGGTGGCGCTGCTGGTGCCGGCCATCACGATCCTCATGGGGGCGGCGGTGGCGGGCATCGTGTCTTCGCTGCTGCTGGCCATGCTCAGCCTCAATGATGCCGCCCAATAGAGCGCAGGCGGGCTTCACGCTGCTCGAATTGCTCGTCACCCTCGCGGTGATGGCGCTGGCCGCGCTGCTTATCGCCTATTACGCGCAGCCCCGCAGTCATGGGCTGGAGATCGGGCGGGCCGCCCAGCGCGTCGCCGCCGCGATGCGGCTGGACCGGGGCCTCGCCATTGCCACCGGCCAGCCCGTGCGTTTCAGCCTGCCGGCGTTGCCGGGCTGGCTAAATGCCCGGATGCCGCCGGACGGGCTGGTGTTCGAGCCTGACGGCAGTGCCAGCGGCGGGGCCGTTCTGCTCGGCTCGCAGGGCCTTCGCCGCCTGATCAGCGTGGACTGGCTGACCGGCCGCATCAGCGTGAGCGGCCCGTGACGCCGGGACCGGCCATGTCCAGCGAGGCGGGCTTCACGCTGCTGGAGGTCATGATCGCCCTGGTGATCGCCGCGCTGGCGTGCATCGTGCTCTACGAGGCGGGCTTCCCGGCGGTGGGAGAAGACGTGACCGCGGCGCGGTATCAGGAAGCCCTGGCGCGCGCGCAATCGCATCTCGCGGCGCTCGGCACGCTGACGAGGCTGCGGACCGGGCAGCTCAGCGGCGACGATGGCGGCGGATTTCACTGGGGAATCCGCATCGCGGCGGAACCCGGCATGGGCAGCCTGACCCTGTACGACGTGCAGGTGACAGAGCGGTTCGGCGGCCGGGCGGTGACGCTGACCAGCAAGCGCCTGGGACCCGGCGCATGAGGCCCGGCGCATGAGGCCCGGCGCATGAGGCGCGGCGAGGCGGGTTTCACGCTGCTCGAAATGCTGGTGGCGCTGGTCGTGTTCGGGCTCGTCATGGCCGGAATCGCCCAGGCATTCCGGTATGGAACCGCCGCCATCGCCATCGGCCGCCACGCCACGCAGGCGCCGGAAGATCTGGCGGCGGCGGATATGGCGCTGCGCCGGATGATCGAACAGGCCCAGCCGGGCAGCATGAAGGGAGGCCCGGTCGCCCTGGCCTTCACCACCCGCCTGCCGCAAGGCGCGGGGGCGGTGGGCGGGTTGCAGGACGTGGCCTTGCAGCGCGGCCCGGGCGGGGTGCTGGTGCTGCGCTACGCGCCGCACCCGCCGGGCAGGCCCCTCGGCCCGGCCCCGGTGCCGGGGACCGACATTCTGGCCGCCGGGGTGGACGGGATAAGTTTCAGCTACCTGGTATCCGCATCCGGGTCCGGTCCGGTCTGGGAAACGGGCTGGTCCGGCGGGGGCCTGCCATTGCTGGTGCGGATGCACCTGGCCCTGCGCCGCCGCGCCTGGCCGGACCTGGTGGCCGCACCCGCCGCGCAAGGGAATTGAACGGTAAAATGACGCATAAGCTTCCCTGTCCGTCCGGCCTGCCCGACGGGTTCCGCCGCAGGCCGGGCGCGCCATGATGTTCATGGAATTCCTCGCCTGGTGGCTTGGCCAGATACGGACCCTGGCCACCGAACTGCTCGGCCCGGGCCAGGCGCCCGACGCGCTGATCATCGCCCTGGACAGCCTGGGCGGACGCGCGCCGCGCGGCTCGCTGCTGCTGCGCAAGCATGGACAGCTTCGCCGGCTGCGCGGTCTGGACGAGCCGCAGGGCGGCACGCACCCGCCTGCCCTGCCGGTGCTGCTGCGCCTGCCCGCCGGCAGCCTGCTGAGCCGCGACCTCCTGCTGCCGCGGGCCGCGGCGCGGGACATCCGGACCATGCTGCGCTTCGAGATGGACCGGCTCACCCCGTTTTCAGCCGCGGATGTCTATTGGGGCGTTTCCGGCCCGGTGAGGGATCGGGCGGGGGATCGGGCGGGGGATCGGGCGGGGGACAGGCTGCGGCTGCGCCTGTCCATCGTGCCGCGCGCGCAACTGGAGCCGCTGCTGGGCTGGCTGGCCGGGCAGCGCCTGGCGCCAGGCTGGATCGAATACGAGGGCGGACGGATTTCGCTGAACGAGGACGCGCCTCGCCGGCGCCGGCCGGCCGGGCTCACCGTTCCATGCGCGGCACTGGCCGTGGCCTGCGTGGTTCTGCCCATCATCCGCCAGCAGATCGCGTTGCACGCGGCCGCGGCGCTGGTGGCCGACCGCGCCCCGGCGGCGCGGACCGCGGAGACGCTGCGCGCCCGGCTGGCGGCCGCCGCCTCCAGCCGCGCCGCCATCGCCGCCGCCCGGCGCCAGGGCGATGCGCTACAGGTTCTCGCCGCCCTCACCCAGGCCCTGCCCGACAATACCTCGCTGTCCGACCTTTCGCTGAAATCCGGCACGCTGACCATGGATGGCCAATCCGCCGATGCCGCCCGCCTGATCGCGCTGCTGAGCGCCGTGCCGGGACTGCGGAACCCCGGCTTCACCGCGCCGGTCACGCGGACCAGCGACGGCAGGGGGGATCTGTTTTCGCTGCGCGCCGGGGTGGCGGAATGAACGCCGCCCTCGCCCTGCCCGACGGCCGGCGCGGGCAGATCCTGGCGCTGGGCATCGCCCTCGCCGGGCTGCTGGTGATCTGGCTCACGGTGCTCGCTCCCCTCTGGGGCTGGTATCAGCAGCGGGGGGCCGAGCTGGCGCGGGAGCGCGCCCTGGCCGCGCATATGGCGGCCCTGGCGCGGGAAATTCCGGCGTTGCAGGCCGCCGTCGCCGCCCAGGAATCAGCCCAGGGATCAGCCCAGGAATCAGCCCAGGGATCAGCAGGGGGCGGCGGCTTGCTGCTGGAGGGAGGCAGCGATGCGATCGCCGGCGCGAATCTGCAATCGGCGTTGCAGGATCTGGCGGCGCAAGCCGGAGCCGGACTGGACAGCACCGCCCTGGCCCCCGTGCAGGCGGAGGGCGCGTTGCGCAAGATCGGGCTGGAAGTAAGCCTGACGGCGAGCTGGCCCGCCCTGATCGGGTTTCTCGCCGCGGTGGAAACGGCCACCCCGCGCCTGGTGGTGGACGGGCTGAGCTTGAGCAGCGCCGGGCCATCGGGCGCCGATGGCGCGCCGCCGGTGGAGGCGAGCCTCACCATCAGCGGCTTCCGCGCCGTGGCGAACCCGTGAGCCGGCGCAACCCCGCGCCGCGCCGCGCAGGCGGCGGCTGGCGGCGGCCCGCCTGGTTGACCCGGCTGAAACCTCGCCTGGTGCTGGCCGTGTCGCTCGGCCTGGTACTGCTGGCCGAACTGCTGCCCGGCCCTGGCGGAGGGAGCGGCCTGTCTGACCCGCCATTACCGCGACCAAGCGGCGCGGTGCCCGGAATGGACAAGGCGGGGATGGACAAGGCGGGGATGGACATGACGGGGATGGAAATGGCGGGGATGAGCGCCATGGAGACGGAGGTGGCGGGCTGGACGCGGACGATCCTCGCCCGGCCGTTGTTCACTCCCGGCCGCCGCCCTCCTACCGTGGCGGCGAGTGGCGGGGATGGGCTGCCCCGGCTCTCCGCCATCATCGTCGGGCAAGGCATGGCCAGCGCCATTTTCGCCGCGGACGGGCAGAAGCCGCTGGTCGTTCAGCCCGGCGGTCTGGTGGCCGGGAACAAGGTACAGAGCATCAGCGCCGAGGTGGTGGTGCTGTCCACCGCCGGCGGCCTCGTGGCCCTGCGCCCGCGATTTGCCGGTGGCGCCCCCGCCGCGACGCGGCTCAACTTTCCCGCCGCGACGCGGCTCAACTTTCCCGCCGCGACGCGGCTCAACTTTCCCGCCGCGACGCGGCTCAACTTTCCCGC
>JAJYAF010000007.1 GCA_021779655.1 Pseudomonadota bacterium | reverse complement strand
GCAACCGCCGCGCCGCAAGCGCCGGCCGCCGCGGCCGGTGCGGGTGGCACCCCGGGCAGCGGCCAGGCGGCGGCGCAACCCGCGCCATCCAGCCGGCCCGCTTTGTCCGGAAAGGCGGCGCTTGCCGCCGCGGAGGCCGCCCTGGCGCATCACGACTATGCCACGGCGCAGGCCGAGGCGCGCGCGGTGCTCTCGGCCGGCAAATCCGCCCCCGGAAGCTACAAGGCCCAGTTCATTCTTGCCGAGGCGCTCTACAAGTCGGGCAAGCCACAGGATGCGGCCATCGCATACGACGATGCGTACAGCATGAACCGCACCGGAAGCGAGGCGCCCGCCGCCCTCCTTGGCCTGGCGAACTCGTTCATCGACATTCAGCAGCAATCCGCGGCGTGCGATACGCTGGCCACCCTGAACAGCCAGTTCCCCACGCCTCCTCCCGGTTTGAGCGCGGGCATTCAGGCCGCCCGGACGCGGGCGAAATGCAACTAGGCCGGCCCCGATCCGGTGCGGGCGCCTGCGCCGGGCCGGAACGATGGATGAACCCCTGAACACTGAATTCGCGAATGCCGAATTCGCGAATGCCGAATTCGTCAACGCGGAATTCGTCAACGCGGAATTCGTTGGCGCCATGGCCCGTCTCGGGCCTTTCGCGGCCCGGCCGAGGCTCGCGGTAGCGGTCTCCGGCGGGGCCGACAGCACCGCGCTTGCCCTGCTTTCGCATTTCTGGGCGGCGCGGCGGGCTGGAGAGATTCTCGCGCTCATCGTCGATCATGGTCTGCGGCACGGCTCCGGGCGGGAAGCCGAACTCACACGGGAGCGGCTGCGAGGGCGCGGCATCGCCTGCCGGGTGGTCACGCTGGCCGGGCTGGACGGAACCAGGCTCCAGGAAACCGCCCGCCGCGCCCGCTACCAGGCGCTCACCGGGGCGGCGCGCGATGCCGGGATGCCTTATCTCCTGCTTGGCCACCATGCCGCCGACCAGGCCGAAACGGTGGCCATGCGGGCCAAGCGCGGCGATGGCGGCCTGCATGGCATGGCGGCGTGGCGTGTCAGGGGCGATGTCGTCCTGCTGCGGCCGCTCCTCTCCATCGCCCCGGCGGCTCTGCGGCAATATCTGCTTGCGCACGGGATGGCGTGGGTGGAAGACCCCTCGAACCAGGATCGCAGGTTCGAGCGGGTGCGGATCAGGCAGGCCGGCCCGCCCCCCCCACTGCCGGGCGCAGCGGACCGGCGCCGCGCCCAGGAGATGGCGGTCGCGGATTTTCTGGCGCGGCATGTCAGCTTCCGGCCGGAGGGTTTCGCGGTCATCCATGCCGATCGCGCCCCTCCGGATGCGCTCGCCGCCCTGTTGCGGGTGATCGGCGGTTCCGAATACGCCCCGAACCGCGCGGCCGTGGCAGGTCTGGCGGCGCGGCTGCGTCCGGCGACGCTGGGCGGCGTGCGGCTGTTGCCTGCGGGAAAACTCGGGGCCGGCTGGCTGCTCGTCCGCGAACCGGCCGCCTGCGCCGCCGCCATCCCCGCGCGGCGCGATGCCGTGTGGGATGGCCGGTTCCGCCTGCTGGAGGACGTGCGGGGCGGAATGCTCGGCGCGGTTGGTCCGGATGCGCGAATTTTTCGCGGGATGAGCGATCTTCCGGCCGCCGTTCTGGCGGGGCTTCCCTGCATCCGGCTCTCTCGCGATACAGGTGCTCCCGGCGCGATGGCACAGTCTCCCCTGCCCGCGAACGTGCTGTTTGCACCGCCGGCGCCGGTGGCAGGCCTGCCATTCGTACCCGCCTGATGCCGAATTATTTGTGCCGGGATGCGAAATGGGTGCAGAATGCCCATATCGGCTGCACCGGCACACAACGAAACGGCGGGCTTAATGATTGGCGGCGGGATTCGTTGGGCTGGCGGGCCGGCCCTCGCGGCCCTGAATTTTGATTGGATAAGGCTAGATGAACAACCTTGGTCGAAACATCGCGCTCTGGGTCATCGTGGCCCTATTTCTCGTCGTGCTGTTCAATATCTTCCAGCCCGCGACCTCCTCGAACAATACCACGGAGGTTGCCTATTCCAGCTTCCTCCAGGATGTCAGCAGCGGCCAGGTGCAGAGCGTTACCATCTCCGGCCACGACGTTACGGGGACGACCAAGGAGGGCAAGGGCTTCGAAACCTACACGCCCGAGGACCCCGCGCTGGTGAGCAAGCTGATTGCCGCCGGCGTCCATGTCGATGCCAAGCCGCAGGGCGACAATGTTAACCCGCTGCTCAAGATTCTGATCTCCTGGGCGCCGATGCTGCTGCTGATCGGCGTTTGGATTTTCTTCATGCGGCAGATGCAGTCCGGCGGCGGGCGGGCGATGGGGTTTGGCAAGTCCCGCGCCCGGCTGCTGACGGAAAAGCAGGGCCGCGTTACGTTCGAGGATGTCGCCGGCATCGACGAGGCGAAGAGCGAATTACAGGAGATCGTGGAATTCCTGCGCGATCCGCAGAAATTCCAGCGCCTGGGCGGCAAAATTCCCAAAGGCTGCCTGCTGGTCGGCCCGCCCGGCACCGGCAAGACCTTGCTGGCGCGCGCCATCGCCGGCGAGGCGAACGTGCCGTTCTTCACCATTTCCGGCTCCGACTTCGTGGAGATGTTCGTGGGCGTGGGCGCCTCGCGCGTGCGCGATATGTTCGAGCAGGGCAAGAAGAACGCGCCCTGCATCATCTTCATCGACGAGATCGACGCGGTGGGCCGCCACCGTGGCGCCGGTCTTGGCGGCGGCAATGACGAGCGCGAGCAGACGCTCAACCAGATGCTGGTGGAGATGGACGGGTTCGAGAGCAATGAGGGCGTGATTCTGATTGCCGCCACCAACCGCCCGGACGTGCTGGACCCGGCCTTGCTGCGGCCCGGCCGGTTCGACCGGCAGGTGGTGGTGCCCAACCCCGACGTGGTCGGCCGCGAAAAGATCCTCAAGGTCCATATGCGCAAGGTGCCGCTGGCCTCGGATGTCGATGCCAAGACCATCGCGCGCGGCACGCCCGGGTTTTCCGGCGCCGATCTGGCCAATCTGGTGAACGAGGCGGCGCTGCTCGCCGCGCGGATCGGCAAGCGCGTGGTGGCCATGGCGGAGTTCGAACACGCCAAGGACAAGGTGATGATGGGCGCCGAGCGCCGCAGCCTGGTGATGAGCGACGACGAGAAGAAAATGACGGCCTATCACGAGGGCGGCCACGCGATCTGCTCGATCACGCTGCCGGAATGCGATCCGGTGCACAAGGCCACCATCATTCCACGCGGCCGGGCGCTTGGCATGGTGATGAGCCTGCCCGAGGGCGACCGCTACTCCACCAGCAAGGCGAAGCTGTTGCAGCAACTGATCATGGCGATGGGCGGCCGGGCCGCCGAGGAGATCATCTTCGGCCCGGACCGCGTCTCGAACGGCGCTTCCGGCGATATCAAGATGGCGACCGACCAGACCCGCCGCATGGTGACCGAATGGGGCATGTCGGAAAAGCTCGGCATGATCTCCTACGGGGATAACGGCCAGGAACTGTTCCTCGGTCATTCGGTCACGCAGCACAAGAACGTCTCCGAGGCGACGGCCCGGGAAATCGACAACGAAATCAAGTCGATCATCGACCACGCCTATGCCGAGGCCAAGCGTATCCTGACGGAGCGCCTCGCCGATCTGCATGCGCTGGCGAAGGGTCTGCTGGAATACGAGACGCTTTCGGGCGAGGAAATCCGCATGGTGATCAACGGGGAGAAGATCGTCCGCAAGGTTGTTGACGAACCGATGCCCGACCAGCGCCGCGCCTCTGTCCCCACGGCCAGCCCGAAGCCGGACATGCCGACAGGCGGCATGGGCGGCCCGCTCCCGGCTCCTGGTTAAGGCTTGGAGGCTTTACCAGGCCGGGGAGTTCCGAAAAAACTGGTGGCCACGCCCGATAATGATGATCGGCGGTGTAGCCGCCCCATAGAAGAATCTTGGGGAAAACGCCAGACCATGCCAACTCTTGGCGCATAGCATGCCGGGTCCGGCGAAAGCAAACCATCCCATCTGCGCGCCGCGGCCTCTGGCGGCTGGCGCGCGAACAGCGGTATAGCGGAACCCAGTCACGGCCCGGCTTGCAAGGAGTACCATTCTGGACAGCGAGGTTCCCTCGATCATCCGCACGGTCTGGCGGGCGCTGTATCTGCGCCCGCGCGAACCCCGCCCCCGCAGTGGGCCGGCCGATCCGGGCCGGATTTTAGTGGCGCCGCATCTGCGGCTTGGTGACGCGCTGATGGTGACGCCACTGCTGGCCAAGCTGCGCGCGCGCTATCCCGCGGCGGAGATCGTGCTCATCACCCCGCTGCCAATGATGCCGCTCTACGAGACGCGCCCTTACGGCGTGATCCCCTGGCCCTATCATCCGCGCCGGTTCGAGACCGTGGCGGCGATGCAGCGCCAGGACGGTTTTGACCTCGCCATCTTGCCCGGTGATAACCGGCATGGCTGGCTGGCACGGGCGTTGCGCGCAAAATGGATCGTCGCCCATACGGGGGACAGCCCGGTGGTAAAGAACTGGCCGATTGATGAATTGGTCGAATACCCCCGGACGCCAACCGCTATGGGCGAAATCTTCTCAGCCCTGGTGCCAGGGCCGGAGCCGGAAGCCTTCACGCTGGGGGACTGGCCAAAACCAGCCTGTGCCCCCTTTGCGCTGCCCGCCCGCCCCTATGCGGTGCTTCATGCCGGCGCCAGCACCCCACTGAAATTCTGGCCCGCGCAAAACTGGCGGCAATTGGCGCGATGGCTCGGCACGCGGGGGCTTGAGGTGGTGTGGAGCGGCGGTCCGGGCGAGGACGGGCTGGTGCGCGAGATCGACCCGGACGGGCAATACCAATCCTATGCCGGGTGGCTTGATCTCGCCCAAATATGGCACTTGATGGCCCAAGCGCGCTTGTTCGTCTCACCCGATACCGGGGTGGCGCATCTGGCCCGTCTGACCGGCGTACCCGCGGTGGCGCTGTTCGGGCCGGGGAGCCCGTCCCTGTTCGGAAGGGGTGAATTCTGGCGAAACACACCTTGCGCCGAAGTAGTGATCGAGGACACGCCCTGCCGCGATCAGGACGATCTGTTCAAACGCCACCGCCCTTGGATCCGCCGATGCGGCCGCTCGCTCCGGCAGTGCCAATATAATGCGCGCTGCATGGTCAGGCTCGGCATGGCGCAGGTCACCTTGGCCATCGAGCGGCTCTGGACTGCTCACGAGACCTTGGCGATGGCTGGGAAGAGCTGAATGGACACGCTCCCTTCGGCACAGCCCGGCGCCGAGGCCGCGGCGCATCACCGCCGGCATCTGGCGCGCGGCTTCAACTGGCTGGGTGGCGCCACGCTCGTCGCCAAAATCACCGATTTCTCCACGATCATTGTCGTCCTGCTATATCTCACGCAGCAACAGGTCGGCATCGGCTCGCTGGTCATCTCGTTCGGCATGATGATCGAAGCCTTTGACGGGCTGGGCACTGGCGACGCCATCGTGCAAGCACAAGAACTTAACCATCGCCAGCTGCAATCGCTGTTCTGGTACATTCTCGGGATCGCGGTGGTCGTTTCCAGTCTCACCCTCGCCGTGGCGCCGCTGGTGCAGATATTCTACAACGTGCCGGGCATGGCGGCGTATTTCATCGTCATCGCGCTCAAGCAGCCGATTGTCGGCGGCGCCGTGATCCCGATGGCGCTGCTGAACCGTGAATTGCGCTACGAGCGCATCGCCGCCATCAACGTCGCTTCAACCTTCGGTGCCGCGCTCACGCGCCTGGTCATCGCGCTGCTGGGCGGCGGCGCCTGGGCGCTGGTTGGCAGCTTTTTGGCCAGCGGCGTGTTCATCCTGGCCGGTAGCCTCTGGGCCAAGCCATTCCGCCCCTCGCTGCGCTTCTCCCTGGCCGAAATCGGGCCGCTCACGCATTTCGGCCTGCGCTCGGCCACGGCCCATATTTCCGACCAGATCTTCAAGAATATCGACTACCTGCTGGTCGGCTGGTTTTACGGGCCGACCCCGCTGGCGCTGTATCGCGTGGTGTTCGACCTGGCTATGGAACCGGCGATGGCCGTGGGCACGCTTGTCAACCGCACGGCTCTGCCGGTCTTCGCCCGCGTGGCAGCGGTGCCCGAACATCTGCGCGAAGCGCTGTTGTGGTCGCTGCAACGGCTGACTACGCTGGTCGCGCCGTTCATGGTGGCGCTGATGCTGGTGGCGCTGCCCCTGACCTCGCTGCTGCATGACAGCCAGGGCCACAGCTACGCCGCCGGCGCACTTTCCCTGCAGATCCTGGCCGCCGCCGCCATCCTGCGCGTCACCTCGCAATTACTGTCGCCGGTACTCCTCGCCTCCGGCAAACCAGGCACCGCCGCCAGCCTGTCCACCATCACGCTGACAATGCTCACCCTCGGCATTTTGGCGGTCGGGTTAAGCTGCCATACCCGGATCGGGCTGATCGCGGTGGCTAGCATCTGGTTCACCGTCTATCCGCCGTTGCTGGCCTGGGGCGCGCATTATCTGTGGCGGCATTGGCAGATCACGCCCGCCCAGCTGCTGCGCCCATTCTTGCCGCCCGCCATCGGCATCGCCGCCATGGTGGCGATGGTCTCGGCGCTGCGGCTGCTGCCTTGGGGCGATGCACCGGTGTTCCGTATCGCCAGTGTGGTGATAGCCGCTGGCCTGACCTATGCGGGGCTACTGCTGCGCAGGCGTGGAACGGCCCTGGATTCATGGGCGATGTAACAAGAATTTGGCGGCTGTTTCCCGGCTTGGCGAAGCGGATCACGGCGATGACACCAACCATCAGCAACTGGCACAGCCGCTCATTACCGGTTTTGCTGATCCATCCGAGGCGGTGTTCACCACCAGTCGAATGCTCCCTGGGCGTCAGTCGCAGCCAAGCGGCGAAGTGACGGCCGCTTTCAAAATTTGCGGGGTTCCGAAAGCGCCATGGTGATCGCGGATTTGACGGTGAACGTTTCGTAGTGTAACAAATCAGGCCATTTTAACTGCAACTCCGGTTTGTCATGGCTGCGCCCAGGTTGGCTCACTTTTGCTGGATAGGGCCGAAATTGCCCTGGGCTTACGGCATCGCTTTGCTTTCCGCCGCCGCCCGTGGTGGGGTAGATGAAGTCATCTTGCATCATACTGATGAATTGGAAAATGGCCCTGTGCTTGAAGCACTGCGGGCCATATCCACAATCCGTCTGACCCGGATCTACCCCAGGACTTTGCTGGAATCTGTGGGTGCCGAGTTGAGCTTGGATGATAAATTATGGGCTATATATAGTAGGATTTCCAGCCCCGCTATTTTGTCTGACATTTTGCGGGCAGCGATTTTATATCGTGATGGCGGTATCTATCTTGATGTCGATACCGTAACAGTCAAGCCATTCTCGCCGCTATTTGAGCTACCGCAATTCATCGGTGTTGAACGGATCGTCTGGCCCTATTGGTTGAAATCATCGCGGTCACCACTTGTGTGGGGGCGAGCGTTGACATTGGATTTACTGCGCACAGTCATGAGGTTGTTGCCAGAAGGCTGGCGGTTCTATCGTCATATCGAAGGGTGGTATTTCCGCGGCATCAATGGTGCCATCATGGGCGGCGCGCCGAAGGCGCCGCTTTTTGAGGTTTATCTCCGCCATATGGTGGCAATGCCGGTGGATAAGCAGATAAAGCCCAATGCGCTGGGGCCGGATCTCCTGCAGGCGCTCATCAGCAAGGGGGCTGTTCAGGATCTGGTCATATATGATCCGCAATATTTTTACCCCATTGCACCGGAAATCTCCGAGCATTGGTTTCGGCCTTGCCGCAACGCGCCACAAGCGCTTACTGAGGCACTGGTGCCGCAGACAATTGTCATTCATTGGTATGGTTCGGTGCGAACCAAATCCTATGTGGCGGAAATAGATCCGAAATACATTCAAGAACATCGGCAAAGCCAGCTTTATAGCGCGCTCGTGGCTGAGGTGTTGCCGGAGCTGTCAAAGATGCAGCATGGTGGCGACAAGAACGTGTCAAGACAAAAGCCGAGCAATGTTTGCGTGGGGAAATAAGCAACATGTATGAAGATACGCCCTATGATAGGCGGCCGAGGGGATCGAAGTCTCGGCCGCTCCAGACGCTCGTGGCCGAAGGCAGCGCAAACGCAGTGCCCGCACAAGGATTGAAGTGGTGGGTGCACAAGGATTCGAACCTTGGACCTACTGATTAAGAGTCAGCTGCTCTACCAACTGAGCTATGCACCCGGCAGGCTGCTCCGGCCGCGCCGGTCCCTCTAGCAAGACAGCCGCGCGGTGTGAAGCCCCGGCGCGCCCGGGATCCCTGAAACCGGGCCTCAAACTGGCCCCAGTGACTTGACCAGGCTGCCGGGGGATAAATTACGCATTGACGTGGGCGCAATGGTCATATCCATTAGACGCATGAAAGAGCCGTCAAAGGGGGTGCGGATGGCCTATGCGTTGCAACAGCTCATAAACGGCATCACCCTTGGCATGATCTACGGACTCATCGCCATTGGTTACACCATGGTCTACGGGATCATCGGCATGATCAATTTCGCCCATGGCGACGTGTTCATGGTGGGCGCCTTCATCGGCATCATTGTCCTCACCCTGCTATCCGGTGTCACCGCCGTGCCGCTCGGGCTGCTGGCCGCGCTCATACTCTCCGCGGCGCTTTGCGGCCTGTACGGCTTTTCCATCGAGCGGGTGGCCTACCGGCCGTTGCGCGGCTCTTTCAGGCTTGCGCCGCTCATTTCCGCGATCGGCATGTCCATCGTACTGGAAAACTATGTGCAGACCAGCCAGGGCGCGCTGGAGAGGGCCATCCCGCCGCTGTTTCCCGGCGGTATCACCCTCATGCGCCAGAACGGCTTTGTCGTGCTGCTTTCCTGGATGCAGATCGCCATTGTCGTCACCACGCTCGTCGTCCTGTTCGCCTTCACCTGGCTCGTCACCCGCACGCCGCTCGGCCGGGCGATGCGGGCCGTGGAGCAGGATGCGAAAATGGCGGCGCTGCTTGGCGTCGATACCGACCGGACCGTCAGCATGGCGTTCATCATAGGCTCGGCGCTGGCCGCCCTGGCGGGGGTGATGTTCCTGCTTTATTACGGGGTCATCGATTTCTATATCGGCTTCAACGCCGGCATCAAAGCCTTCACCGCCGCGGTGCTGGGCGGCATCGGCTCGCTGCCCGGCGCCGTGCTGGGCGGGCTGCTGATCGGCCTGATCGAATCGTTCTGGTCGGGCTATGCCACCGTCGAATATAAGGACGTCGCGGTTTATTCCATCCTCGCCATCGTGCTGATGTTCCTGCCGAGCGGCCTGCTCGGGCGGCACGCGGTGGAAAAAGTCTGAAGGATGATGTGGCGCCTTCCGCGGCATGTGAGGGAAGCCGCGATTGTTGCCGGCATCGCCCTGCTGCTGTTCGGCCCGTTCCTCGGCTTGCAGCTCAACACCGATCCACAGGGCAATCCCGCGCTCACCGCGCGTCCGGGCCTGCTGGCCATCGCCGTCGGCCTTGTGTTCGTCGCGAAGTTCGCGCTGCTGCTCTGGCAGGATGGGTTCGGCCAGGCTTCGCGCGGCCGGGGGTTCGTGCGCATGGCGGGGCTGTATGGCAAGCTTGGCGCCTCGCTCGTCCTGCTCGCGCGCAGGGTTCCGGCGCTGCATCCGCTCGGCCGGGCGGTGGCGGGTGTCTCGACCTCCGGACGGCTGACCGGCACGGCGCTGCTTGTCGCCGCCATCGGCATTCCGCTGATTCCCGGGATCGCGAATTTCTATATCGATCTCGGCGTGCTCATCATGACCTACATGATGCTGGGCTGGGGTCTCAACATCGTGGTCGGCCTGGCCGGGCTGCTCGATCTCGGCTATGTCGCCTTCTACGCGGTGGGCGCGTATTCCTTTGCGCTGCTCTCGGAAAATTACGGCCTCGGTTTCTGGGAATGCCTGCCGCTTTCGGGCATCCTCGCCGCCGCCTGGGGCATTTTTCTGGGCTTTCCGGTGCTGCGGCTGCGGGGCGACTACCTCGCCATCGTCACGCTCGCCTTCGGCGAGATCATCCGCATGGTCATCACCAACTGGGTTTCGCTCACCGGCGGGCCGAACGGCATTTACGATATCCCGCATCCCACGCTGTTCGGCCTGACCTTCAGCATGGCCGGAGGCCCCGGCACGTTCTCCGATTTTTTCCATGTCGATCCCACGCCGCAGCAGCGCACCGCGTATCTCTATTATATCATCCTGGCGCTCGCCCTTCTCACCAACTGGGTGACGCTGCGGCTGCGCAAGCAGCCGCTGGGCCGCGCCTGGGAAGCGTTGCGGGAGGACGAGATCGCCGCGCGCTCGCTTGGCATCAACCTGCGCAACACCAAGCTCAGCGCGTTCGCCACGGGCGCCATGTTCGGCGGGTTCGCCGGCTGCTTCTTCGCCACCCGCCAGGCGTTCATCAGCCCGGACAGTTTCACCTTCATCGAATCCGCGACCGTGCTCGCCATCGTCGTGCTGGGCGGCGCGGGCAGCCAGCTTGGCATCGTGCTCGCCGCCATCATCATGATAGGCGTTCCCGCGCTGCTCCAGCAATTACAGATCTACCGCATGCTGATTTTCGGCGCCGCCCTGGTTGCCATCATGGTCGTCCGGCCGCGCGGTTTCATTTCGACAAGGAAACCGTCGGTCTCCCTGGGCAACGCGCGGGCCATCGGCGCCGATTTGATCTCCCAGGGGCGGGGTTGATGGGGGCACGGGGTTGATGCAGGGCGGCCAGGACATCCTGCTTTCCGTGTCCGATCTCACCATGCGTTTCGGCGGGCTTACCGCGGTGAACGGCCTCAGCTTCGCCGCGCGGCGCGGCGACATTACGGCCCTCATCGGCCCGAACGGTGCCGGCAAAACCACGGTTTTCAACTGCGTCACCGGTTTCTACCGGCCAAGCTCGGGGAGTGTGCGCATCGCCCATGAACCGGGCGTGTTTCTCACGCTCAGCACGCTTCCCGGCCATGCCATCGCGCGGCGTGGCCGGGTGGTGCGCACCTTCCAGAACATCCGCCTGTTCGGCGGGATGACCGTGCTGGAAAACCTGCTGGTGGCACAGCACAACATGCTGCAATCGGCCACCGGCTTCGGCGTGCTGGCGGTTCTGGGCATCGGCCGCTACCGCGCCGCCGAGCGTGCGGCGATCGCGCGCGCCACGCACTGGCTCGCGGCGACCGGCCTGCTCGCCCGGGCCGACGATCCCGCCGGTTCGCTCCCCTATGGCGCGCAGCGGCGGCTGGAAATCGCCCGGGCCATGTGCACGGACCCGGTTCTGCTCTGCCTCGACGAACCCGCCGCCGGGCTCAACCCGCGCGAGAGCCAGGCGCTGAACGAATTGCTGCTGGAAATCCGCGCCACCGGCTGCTCGCTGCTGCTTATCGAGCACGACATGGGGGTGGTGATGAAAATTTCCGACCATATCGTCGTGCTCGATCACGGCAGGAAAATCGCCGATGGCACGCCGCTGCAAATCCGCAACGATCCGGCGGTCATCGCCGCCTATCTCGGCGAGGGCGATGAAGACGATCCGGACGCGCCGATGGACGCGGACGGAAATGCGCCCGGGAATATGCCTATGCCGGAACGCATGGCGTGAGCGCTGTCCTTCTCAGCCTTTCCGGAATCAGCACGTTCTATGGCCCGATCCAGGCGCTGCGGGACGTCTCGCTCAAGGTGAACGAAGGCGAGATCGTGACCCTGATCGGCGCGAACGGCGCCGGAAAATCCACGCTGATGATGACGATTTGCGGCAATCCCAAGCCACGCAGCGGAACCATTCTCTATCGCGGGGAGGAAATAACCGGACTGCCGATGCACGTGATCGCCCGCCGGGCCATCGCGCAATCCCCGGAGGGCCGGCGGATTTTTCCGCGCATGACCGTGGAGGAAAATCTGCTGATGGGCAGCCAGGTGATCGACTTCGTTGATCAAGACCAGCAGCTTGCGCTCGTGTTCGAACTTTTTCCGCGTCTTAAGGAGCGGTTTTCCCAGCGCGGCGGCACGCTCTCCGGCGGCGAGCAGCAGATGCTCGCCATCGCCAGGGCGCTGATGTCGAAGCCCCGGCTGCTGCTGCTGGACGAGCCTTCGCTTGGCCTGGCCCCGCTGGTCATCAGGCAGATTTTCGGCGCCATCGCCAAGCTCAACCGGGAGAGAGGGCTCACGGTTCTGCTGGTCGAGCAGAACGCCAACCAGGCGCTCCGGCTTGCGCATCGCGGCTACGTGCTGGTGAACGGCGCGATCACCATGGCGGGGACCGGGGCGGAACTGCTCGCGCGCCCGGAAATCCGCGCCGCGTATCTGGAAGGCGGGCATTGATCGTTTCGCCAAATCCGGCATAGTTGCCCATGCCGTGGCGGCTTCCGGCAATGGCTGCATAATCGCTTGTTTTACAAACCAGGGTTCGCAACAAGGAGAACGGTCTTGTATAAAATCCTTCTGAGTGGCGTGGCATCGCTCACGCTGATGGCCGGGCTGGCGGCGGCGCCGGCGCGGGCGCAGGTCAAAATCGGCGTCGCCGGGCCGCTTACCGGCTCCAACGCCGCTTTCGGGGCGCAGCTCAAAACCGGGGCGGACCAGGCGGTTGCCGACATCAACGCCCATGGCGGCGTACTCGGCCAGAAGATCGTGGAAATCGCGGTGGACGATGCCTGCGACCCGAAACAGGCCGTCAGCGTGGCAAACCAGCTGGTGGGCGATGGCGTGGTGATGGTGGACGGGCATTTCTGCTCCGCCTCCTCCATTCCCGCCAGCAAGGTTTATGGCGATAGCGGCATCATCCAGATTTCTCCGGCTTCCACGAACCCGCAATATACCGATGAAGGCTCGCCTTTCACCTTCCGCACCTGTGGCCGGGATGATGAGCAGGGCAAGGTTGCCGCCGAATACATCGCGGATCATTTCAAGGGCGCGAAGATCGCGGTGCTGGACGACAATTCAACCTATGGCAAGGGAATTGCCGACCAGGTCCGGCTGAACCTTCAGAAGCTCGGCGTTCCGGTAGCCTATAATGCCTCCTACACGGCGGGGGACAAGGATTATTCCGCCCTCGTCAGCCGGCTGAAAAGCCAGGGCATCACGCTAGTCTATCTCGGCGGCTATTATGCCGATACCGGGCTGATCGTCCGCCAGGGCGCGGCGCAGGGCTTCAACCCGCAATATTTCTCCGAGGACGCGGCGGCAACACCGGCTTTCTGGCAGGTATCCGGCCCGGCCGGCGAAGGCACGCTGCTCACCTTTTCGCCGCCGGCGGAGAAGGACCCGGCCGCAGCCAAGGTGGTGGCCGAGCTGACGGCGAAGCATCTCGATCCCACCGGCTACGTGCTCTATTCCTACGCCGCCGTCCAGGTCTGGGCCGAAGCGGCGCGGAAGGCCAAAAGCACCAAGCCCATGCGGGTGGCCAGGGAGCTGAAATCGGGCGGTCCGTGGCCCACGGTGCTGGGGCCGCTGCGGTTCGATTCGAAGGGCGACGTGATAAACGCCGCGTATGCGATCTACCGTTTCGACAACGGCGATTACTCGGTCTACGCGCTGAAGCCGTAACGCGCGGCGCCGGAGTCCTCATGAAAACCCCGGAAGCGCTCCGGGGTTTTTTTCTACCCTGCTGCCGTCTATCTGGATGCCGAGCGATCCGCATGCGATGAGGAGCCGGAAATGCCAAGCCTCGACCCCGCCGATTGGTCGGAACTGCGCGCCCTCGGCCACCGGATGATGGACGACATGTTCGACCACCTCGCCGCGCTGCGCGAAGGCCCGGTCTGGCGGAAAATGCCGGACGACATACGCCGCTCCTTCAGCGGGCCGCTGCCCGAAAACGGCATGAATGCCGGCGGCGTGTACGAGATTTTCAAATCCGCCATTCAGCCTTATGTCACCGGCAATACCCATCCCCGCTTCATGGGCTGGGTTCATGGGGGCGGTAACCCGGTTTCCATGCTGGCGGAGTTCCTTGCCGGCGCCATGAACGCGAATTGCGGCGGGCGCGACCATGCGGGCATCGCGGTGGAACGGCAGGTCATCGCCTGGGCGGCGGAAATGCTGGGCTTGCCCGCTGGGGCCGGCGGAGTTCTGCTCACCGGCTCCTCCATGGCGAATTTCGTGGCCCTGATCTGCGCGCGCCATGCGGCCCTGGGGCCGGAAGCGCGCCGGGCAGGGGTGGGGGATTGCCGGCTTACCGCCTATGCGGCCGTTACCGCGCATCGTTGCATCGCCGGCGCCGTGGACATGGCCGGGCTTGGCACGTCGCGGCTGCGGCAAATTCCCGTGGGCGCCGATTACCGGATGGATATCGCGGCGCTTCGAGCCGCCATCGCGGCGGACCGCGCGGCGGGCGAGCGGCCGTTTCTCATCATCGGCACGGCCGGCACGGTGGATACCGGCGCCATCGACGATCTCGCGGCGCTGGCCGAACTCGCCGCGCGGGAGAAACTCTGGTTTCATGTCGATGGCGCCTTCGGCGCGCTCGCCGCGCTCTCGCCGCGCCTCAAGCCGCTGCTGGCCGGCATGGCGCGAGCGGATTCCATCGCCTTCGATTTCCACAAATGGGCGCAGGTCACCTACGACGCCGGCTGTGTGCTGATCCGCGACCCCGCGATCGAGCTTGCCGCTTTCGCGCAGAAAACAAACTACCTGGCCCCGGCCGCAAGAGGGCTGGCCGGGGGAGAACCCTGGCCCTGCGATCTCGGGCCCGATCTTTCGCGCGGCTTCCGGGCGCTGAAAATCTGGGCGACGCTTCGCGCCTACGGAATCGAGACCCTCGCGCGGATCGTCGAGGACAGTTGCGACCTTGCAACCCATCTGGCGCGGCGGATCGCCGCGGAGCCAAGGCTCGAACTCGCCGCGCCGGTCGCGCTCAACATCGTCTGCTTCCGGCTGCGCGGGGCGGACGATCCGGCGCATGGGGCGCTCGTCGCCGATCTTCAGGAATCGGGCCGGTTCGCGCCTTCCACCACGGTGCTCGAAGGGCGTCTTGCCATCCGCGCCGCGCTGGTGAACCACCGCACCACCCGTGCCGATGTCGATGACCTGGTAAGCGCGGTCCTGCAATATCCCGGCGCGTGAAATGCGGCGGTTCAGAAAACTCCCGAAGGCTGCTGCTGGGTGATGCAATGGATGTTGCCGCCGCCCAGCAGGATTTCCCGCGCCGCCACGCCCTTGATGGCGCGGCCTGGAAAAGCCCTCGCCAGCACCTCGGCCGCCGCGGCATCATGCGCTTTGTCCAGCAGCGGATAGATTACGGCGCCGTTCGCGATATAGCTGTTGACATAGGATGCGGCCAGGCGCTGGCCCGCGACGCGCGGTCGGCTGCCTTCGACCACATCCACCGAAGCCGCTTCTTCCGCCGTCATGAATAGCGGGCCGGGCTGCGTCAGTTTCACGACATCCAGCCGCCGTCCCCTGGCATCGGTCGCGCGGCTCAGCCGCTCATAGGCATCCCGGCTGATCGCGTATTGCGGGTCTTGGGGATCGTCCGTCCAGGTCAGCAGGACGACTCCGGGCCGGGCGAAGCAGGCCAGGTTGTCGATATGGCCGGAAGTTTCATCATCATGCACGCCTTGCCCCAGCCAGATCACGGACCGGACGCCGAGATAGGCGCGCAGGAATGCCTCGGTCTCGGCGCGGGAGAGATGCGGGTTGCGGTTCGGGTTGAGCAGGCATTGCTCGGTCGTCAGGGCCGTGCCCTCGCCATCCACATGGATCGCTCCGCCTTCCAGCACCAGGGGCGCCCGGTGACGCGCGACGCGCTCGATCTCCAGCACTTTTTGCGCGACCAGGCTGTCCTGGTCCCAGGGGAAATACAGCCCGCCCTCAAGCCCGCCCCAGGCGTTGAACCGCCACTGCACGCCGCGCAGGCCGCCCTTGCCGTCGATGACGAAGGTCGGGCCGCAGTCGCGCATCCAGCAATCGTTGGCGGTCATCTCCACCACCCGTACCGAGGGGGGAAGCGAATGGCGCGCGTTCTGGAACTGGCCCGGGGAGACACACATCGTGACAGGCTCGGTCTCCGCGATGCGGGCCGCCACCTGGGCAAAGGCGCGCTGCGCCGGCTTGGCGCCAAGCCGCCAGTTATCCGGCCGCTCCGGCCAGAGCATCCAGCTTCCGGAATGCGGCGCCCATTCCGCCGGCATGAAATAGCCGTCCGCCGCCGGTGATTCCGCAGGGAGCGTCATGATGCCATCTCTCGGGGCATGGCATCGCCCTGCGCCAAGGCCACGCCGATCAGTACGCCATGTCCTCGGGCGGAAAGCGCCGCATCATCACCTTTTCGGTGAACTCGAGCACCTGTTCGGTGCGCTGGTTGAACACGCGCACCCGGCCGAATAAGATGCCCCGTTCACCGTCGGACAGGTTTTGCTTGTCCTCCACCGTCACCGTAGCGCGCAGCGTATCGCCGGGCCGGACCGGCACGGGGAACTTGAAATTGCTCAACTCCAGCGCCGCGATGGTGGCAGGGCCGAGGATTTCCTCCATCATCCCGGCGGCCAGCGCCGCCGTCAGCAACCCCGGCGTGATGCGTCCGCCGAAGGGCGTGTATTTTTTCGCGAAATCGTCGTTGATGAATATCGGCACCTTGAGCCCGGCCAGGCAGGTGAAGTTGACGATATCCGCTTCCGTGACGGTGCGGCCATAGCTTTTGAACGCGTCACCCACATTGAAATCATCCAGGTAGCGATTCGTCACGAACGTTCTCCTTCCTCGATTGCCGGGACAGTTTTCCGGACAATATGACGATTTGTCCACCAGCCTGTGCCAGATGTTGCCGGGATTCGAAAGGCTTGGCAAAATCGCTGGCATTGATTTGGGACAGAAGAGGTTACCGACATGACAAAAACACGATCCGCATCGCGCAACGCCGCCATCCTGATGGCGGCTGCGGCATCTCTGGCCCTGGCCGGCTGCGCCACCACGCCGACCGGGCCGACCGTTCTGGTCCTGCCGGGCAAGCGAGTCACGCCGACGGCATTTCAGCAGCAGGACGCCTATTGCCGGCAGGTGGCCAGCGGGCAGGTTGGCAACACCGCGAACGAGGCGCAGGGCGCCTCGACAAGGAAAACCGTCGGGGGCACCCTGGCCGGAACCGCCGCTGGCGCATTGCTGGGCGCTGCCGGCGGCAATGCCGGCATGGGAGCCGCCATCGGCGCCGGTTCGGGCCTGCTGATCGGCGGCG
>JAJYAF010000284.1 GCA_021779655.1 Pseudomonadota bacterium | reverse complement strand
TCGTCCGGCTCGTCGGCCGGGTCCGGAACCGTGCCGGTAATGGGCAGCACGGTCTCGGGGCTGGTGCCCCAGGTCGCTTGCGGCGCAAGCGTGGAAACATCGAGCGTCACGGTTTTATCGTAATGCGCGCCGGGATCGCTCCCCAGGGTTTTCCAATAGGAAACGGCCTTGGCGAAATCCTCCCCTTTGGGCGCATAGGGCCGGCCTTCAAGATAGGCGAAGGTGGTTTCGTCCGGCGCGATCAGCCCGGCCCGCGCTCCCGCCTCGATAGCCATGTTGCAAACCGTGAACCGGCCCGCCATGTCCAGCGCGCGGATGGCGTCGACCGCGAACTCGATCACATGGCCGGTTCCCCCGGCGGTGCCGATGGTGCCGATAATCGCCAGGATCACATCTTTCGCGCTGCAACCCCTGGGCAACGCCCCGGTCACGTTCACCAGCATGTTTTTGGCAGGCTTCTGCTGCAAAGTCTGTGTGGCGAGCACATGCTCCACCTCGGAGGTGCCGATCCCGAAAGCCAGCGCGCCCAGAGCGCCATGCGTGCTGGTATGGGAATCGCCGCAAACAATCGTCATCCCGGGAAGGGAAATCCCCTGCTCCGGCCCGATGATATGCACGATGCCCTGGCGGGGATCGTTGACCGGGAAATACGGCACGCCGAACTCGGCCACGTTCTCGATCAGCGTCATCACCTGCAACCGGCTCTCCGGCTCGGCAATCTCCTTGGAGCGGTCCTGTGTCGGCACGTTGTGGTCCGCGACCGCGATGGTTTCATCCACCCGGCGCACCTTGCGCCCGGACATGCGCAAACCCTCGAACGCCTGCGGCGAGGTTACTTCGTGCACCAGGTGCCGGTCGATATAAAGCAGCGCCGTGCCGTCTCCCAGCTGGTCCACGACATGGGCATCCCAAATCTTGTCGAACAATGTCCGGGGTTTTGGCATCGCTTCCTCCAAGCCACGTTTTCTTAAAGCCAGGAAAACCCGGCCGACCGTGAAAGCGGCGCGAAACCGCTCTCGACGGCAAAAATCGTTCCGCTAGCCGGCGGGCGCGTTTTCCACCTCGCGCGCCTTCTCGGCGATACGCGCCGATTTGCCGCGACGGCCGCGCAGGTAATAAAGCTTCGCGCGGCGGACATCGCCCCGGCGGACCACCTGAATTTCCGAAATCGTCGGCGCATAAAGCTGGAACACGCGCTCCACCCCCTCGCCATAGGAAATCTTGCGCACCGTGAAGCTGGAATTGATGCCGCGATTGGATCGGCCGATGCACACCCCTTCAAAAGCCTGGATACGGGAGCGCTCGCCTTCCACCACTTTCACGCTCACCCGCAGCGTATCTCCGGCGGAAAAAGCCGGTATGGTTCTGCCTTCGGTAAGCTTCGCGATCTGTTCGGCATCGAGAGTCTGGATGATATTCATGGCCGGGTTGTCCTTTGTGGAGTGCTTTCTAGGGGGTGCCCGCTTCCGATGCAACGTATCTTGCATACAGATCGGGCCTGCGCGTTTGCGTGCTTCCGGCGGCGGCGCGCCGGCGCCAGGCTAAAATCGCCCGGTGATCGCCGGAGACCAGCACCTCTGGCACGGCATGCCCCTGCCAGGTGGCGGGGCGGGTATAGTGCGGATATTCCAGCAGATCGTCACGCGTGAAACTTTCCTCTATCGCGCTCTCCTGCGCGCCCAGGACGCCGGGCAGCAACCGGATCGCGGCGTCCAGCAGCGCGAGCGCCGCGATCTCGCCGCCGGAGAGGATATAATCGCCAATGCTGATCTCCTCGGCCCGCCTTGCGTCCAGAACCCGCTGGTCCATCCCCTCGAACCGCCCGCACAGCAAAACAACCCCGTTGCCGGCGGCCATCCGTTGCACGCGGCTCTGAGTCAGCGGGGCGCCGCGGGGGGTGAGGGCGATAAGCGGGCGGCCATCCAGCGCGATCGAGCCGATCGCCGCGTCGAGCACATCCGGCCGCATCACCATGCCGGCGCCGCCGCCGAACGGCGCATCGTCCACCGCCCGGTGCGCGCCCAGGCCAAAGCGCCGGATATCGGTGGTGGCCAGGCTCCATATTCCCCGCTCCAGCGCGCGGCCCGCCAGGGAATGGCCAAGCGGGCCGGGAAACATGGCGGGAAAAAGCGTCAGCACATCGGCGCGCCAGGTCACGGCAGGGCCTCCCGTTCCACCGGCGGGTCCACCACCACATGCCCGCCAGCGACATCCACCACCGGCACGGCCGCGCGGGTGAAGGGGACGATCAGATCCGCCTGGCCATTCGTCCCGCTCCTGCTCGTATCGTTCAGGCGGATTTCCAGACTGGAACCGGCGCCGTATTCATGCACGGCGGTCACCTGTCCGAGTGCCGCGCCCCGTACGTCGCGCGCGCTCAGTCCCACCAGGTCGGCGAGGTAGAATTCATCCGCCGCCGTCTCGGCCAGGGCGTCGCGGGGGATGAAGAGCTCGGTATTCGTCAGGCGCGCGGCTGCGTCGCGGTCGGCCACCGCAAGCGCGCCGGCCGCCGTCAGGATGGTCAGCCGGGCAATGCCGGCGCCCGCCCATTCCAGCCGGAAACACCGGCCAAGCCGGTCGACAAGCGGCGTGTAATCCGCCAGCGCCTCCGCGGGCTCGGTATAGGCGTTCACCCGCACCAGCCCGCGCACGCCATGCGGCCTGCCGATCACACCCATCAGGATCAGCCTGCTCTCCACGGCGTGTTCAGCCGGCCGCGGCTTTCGCCTGCTCAGCCGCGCGCGCCTGAGCCTTCTTCTTCGGCGCGGATTGCTTGGGCTGCTCCCGGTAGACAGGCATCTCGGCCAGCCCGGCGCGGCCCAGGAATCTCGCCACGCGCTCCGTCGCCTGCGCCCCGTGCGAAAGCCAGTGCTTCAGCCGCTCGTCCAGCAGCTTCACGCGGTCGGCATGGTCGGCCGGGAGCATCGGGTTATAGGTGCCAAGCCGCTCGATGAACCGGCCATCGCGCGGGCTGTTCGCATCCGCGACGACGATATGATAGAATGGCCGCTTCTTCGCGCCGGCCCGGGCAAGACGAATTTTCAAAGGCATCAACAGCACTCCTTACAAAACGAAAGAAAAAACGGGAAAACGAAAACTCTCGGAAACCTCGCGCGCGCTCGAAGTGGCGCCGTCAGAACGGCCTCCGGCCGCCTGGCCGCATCTGGCCCATCGCCGCCTGCATCTGCCGCATCAGCGCCGCCTGGCCGCCCATCTTGTTCATGCGCTTCATCATGCTCGACATTTCATCGAACTGCTTGAGCAGCTTGTTCACCTCCTGAACCGAGGTGCCGGAGCCCGCCGCCACCCGCTTCTTGCGGCTGGCCTTCAGAATATCCGGATTGCGGCGTTCCGAAGGCGTCATCGAGCCGATGATCGCCGCATGGCTTTTGAACAGCGTGGTATCCAGATCGGCGCCCTCGATCTGCTGCTTGAGCTTGCCAAGCCCCGGCAGCATGCCAAGAATGCCGGACAGCGAACCCATTTTCGAAATCTGCCTGAGTTGCGCCGCGTAATCCTCAAGGTCGAACTTGCCTCTCGCCATTTTCCTGGCAAGCTTTTCAGCCTCGTCCTTGTCGATATGCTCCGCCGCCCGCTCCACCAGGCCAACGATATCGCCCATGCCCAGGATCCGGCCGGCGATTCGTTCGGGGTCGAAACTTTCCAGCGCGTCGAGCTTCTCGCCGGTGCCGGCCAGTTTGATCGGCGCGCCCGTCACGGCGCGCATGGAGAGCGCCGCGCCGCCACGGGAATCGCCATCCAGCCGCGTCATCACGATGCCGCTGATTCCAAGCGCTTCGTTGAAGGCGGTGGCGGTGGCCACGGCATCCTGGCCGGTCATGGCGTCCACCACCAGCAGGGTTTCCACCGGGTCCACCGCCTGGCGGATCGCCTTCACCTCCTCCATCAGCGCGAGGTCGATGGAAAGCCGGCCGGCGGTATCCAAAATCACGACATCGAACGATTCCCGCCGCGCCGCATCCATGGCCCGCCGCGCGATCTCCAGCGGCGCTTGCCCCTGGATGACGGGCAGGCTGGCCACTCCCGCCCGCTCCGCCAGTTGCGCCAGTTGCAGTTGCGCGGCCGGCCGCTGCGTATCCAGGCTGGCCAGCAGAACCCGTTTTTTCTCACGCGTCGTCAGCCT
>JAJYAF010000283.1 GCA_021779655.1 Pseudomonadota bacterium | reverse complement strand
TACCGGAGGCTGTCCATGACCATTTGCAGCACGCGCGGATGCGAGATGTTTATGGTGTTTCCCGTACCGGTATCGTTCACCAGGCGGCGGGCATCGCCATCCACCGCGCGATAATAGCTGAGATTGTCGAAGCCGCGCCAGGAAAGCGTCGGCCCCATCTCGCTGCCTTCACAGGTATGGTTGTAAACCACATCGAGAATGACCTCGATGCCGGCGGCATGGAGCTGCCGGATGGCCGCGCGCAGCTCGTTGGTTGTGCCGTCGGCGGCTGCGATATAGGCGGGCTCGGGCGCGAAGAAGGAAAGCGTGGAATAGCCCCAATAGTTTTTCAGATGCTTGGAAACCAGGAAGCGATCCTGCAGAAAGGCGTGAATCGGCAACAGCTCGATCGCGGTTACGCCGAGCCGGACCAGATGTTCGACGATCCGGGGATCTCCAAGCGCCGCGAAAGTCCCGCGCTCGGAGGACGCGATATCCTCGCGCTGCATGGTCAGGCCGCGCACATGCGCCTCGTAGATGATCGTGTCCTTCCAGGCGATGCCCGGCCGCCGGCTGTCGCCCCAGTTGTAGTTCTCCGCCACGACCATCGCCTTCGGCATGGCAACGGCGGAGTCACGCCGGTCGAACGAAAGATCCTCGCGCGGGGAGCCGACACGGTAGCCGAACAACGCGTCAGACCAATGCAGGCGGCCGACGATCATCCGGGCGTAAGGGTCGAGCAGCAATTTGTTCGGGTTGAAGCGGTGCCCCGCCTCCGGCTGATACGGGCCGTATGCGCGGTAGCCATAGAGCAGCCCCGGCCGGGCTTCCGGCAGGTACCCGTGAAAGACTTCATCCGTGCATTCGGGAAGTTCCAGCCGCGCGACTTCCCGCCGGCCCGTTGGATCGAACAGGCATAGCTCCATCCGCTCCGCATGCGCGGAGAATACGGCGAAATTCACCCCGAGCCCGTCCCATGTCGCGCCCAGGACATTGCCGCTGCCCGGATAGAGCTTCCCCGTCATCATTGTTAATCAGCCTTCCTGGCGAAGAAGGACGGTCGCCAGCGGCGGCAAGGTGAGCTGGATGGACATTTCGCGGCCATGGCTTGGCACCGGCTCCGCGACCAGCGCATCGGTATTGCCCACGCCCGAGCCGCCGAAGCTCGCGGCATCGGAATTGAAAACTTCCCGCCAAACCCCGCCGGGCACGCCGATGCGATAGCAATCCCGCGGCACCGGCGTGAAATTGCAGACGGCGAGAATCGGAGACGCGTTATCGTTACCGAAGCGGAAATAGGCAAGCACGGATTGGTCGCGATCGTTATCGACCGCCCAGGAAAATCCGTCCGGCTCGAAATCGCGCTGATACAGCGCTGGCTCGGCTTGATAGAGCGTGTTTAGCGCCCGCAGGCAGCCCTGGACGCCGCGATGATCCGCGAATTGCAGCAGGCTCCAGGGAATTTCCGCATCGTGATTCCATTCCGTCGGCTGGCCCAATTCGCAGCCCATGAACAGCAGCTTCTTGCCCGGATGGCTCCACATGAAGCCGAGATAGGCCCGCAGATTGGCGAAGCGCTGCCAGTCATCTCCAGGCATGCGGCCCAGCAGCGAGCGTTTGCCATGCACGACCTCATCATGGGAGATCGGCAGCACAAACCGTTCCGAAAACGCATAGACCATGCCGAAGGTCATCTGGTTGTGGTGATAACGGCGGTTGATCGGGTCCTCCTGCATGTAATCCAGGGTGTCGTGCATCCACCCCATGTTCCATTTATGCGAAAACCCAAGGCCGCCTTCCCGCGCATCGCGCGTGACCCCTGGCCACGCGGTCGATTCCTCGGCGATGAGCAACGCCCCGGGGCAGCGTTCGCCGATGACCGTGGAAAGTTCCTGTAGGAAGCTGATGGATTCGAGATTTTCGCGGCCGCCGTAGCGGTTGGGAATCCATTCGCCTTCCTTGCGCGAATAATCGCGGTAGAGCATGGAGGCGACGGCATCCACCCGCAGACCATCGACGCCGAAATGCTCCAGCCAGAACAAGGCGCTCGCGATCAGGAATTCCCGCACTTCGGCCCGGCCGTGATTGTAGATCAGCGTGTTCCAGTCCTGGTGAAATCCCTCGCGCGGGTCGGCATGTTCGTAGAGATGCGTGCCGTCGAACAAGGCGAGGCCGTGCGCGTCGGTCGGAAAATGCGCTGGAACCCAATCGAGGATCACGCCCAGACCGGCCTGATGGCAGCGATCGACGAAGCGGGCGAAATCCTGCGGCGAGCCCTGCTCCGGAAGCGGTGCGAACTGGCTGAGCGGCTGATAGCCCCAGGAGCCTCCGAAAGGATGGTTCATGATCGGCAGCAATTCGATATGGGTGAAGCCGACATCGACCGCGTAGGGAATCAGGCGGTCGGCAAGCTCGTCCCAATGGTAGGATTTACCGTTCCAATGCCGTATCCAGGACTGGATATGCACCTCGTAAATGGCAAGGGGTTTATCGAAACCATGCGGCTGCGTGCGGCGCAGCGGGGCCGCCAGGGCTCGCGGCATTACCGGGTCCGCAACGATCGAGGCGGTCGCGGGCGGAATTTCGCACTGCCGGGCCACCGGGTCCGCCTTCAACGGCAGCATGCCGTGCGGGCCGATGATTTCGTATTTGTATTTCTCTCCCGGGCCAAGGCGCGGAATGAACAGTTCCCAAATTCCCGCCTCCATGCGGTTGCGCATCGGATGCCGCCGCCCGTCCCAATTGTTGAAATCGCCCACGACCGATACGCGCCGCGCATTCGGCGCCCAGACCGCGAAGCGCACGCCGGGAATGCCTTCCACCGAAAGCACCCGCGCGCCGAGACAGCCGCCGATGTCGCGGTGCTTGCCTTCCGCCAGCAGATAAAGATCGAACGCGCCGAGCAGAAGCGGAAAGGAATAAGGATCCTCCGTTTCCTGCACCGCCCCATCCCAGGCGATGGCGAAATAATAAGGCTCGATCTTCGGCAAATTGGCGACGAACAACCCCGCGGGATGGGCCTGCGCCATTACCGCGAGCTTTTCCCCGGAGGCGCGCGAAAAAATTTCGACCTGGCGGGCGCCCGGCTGCAAGGCGCGGACGATGAAGCCGTTTACCGTGGCGTGCGGCCCCAGCACGGCGAACGGATCACCATTATGGCCCTCTACCAGCGCGGCAAGCGCGGCGCTTTCCGCTTCCCGTTCAGGCATCTGCTTTCTCCTTCACATCCCGCAGGACTCGCGTCGCGATTTCGGTTAGGCCGCGCAGCGGAATATTGATCCAGGTGGGGCGGTTGGCCGCTTCGTAGCAGATCTCATAGGCCGCCTTTTCCATCAGGAAGAGATCGAGCAGCGCGCTTCCGCCGGTGTTGAGCGGCATCGGTTCCGGCGCGTCGCGTTCCGCCACCGCGGAATAGGCGTTGAGGAACTGCGCCGACATATCCTCCACGAATCGTTGCAGCACGCCGGCGGATTGCGCGCCGCTAGTGGCCATTGCGCCGGTGTGATTAAGGCGCGCGGCGGCGGCGGCGTAATGCAGCGAACGCAGCAGCCCGGCCACGTCGCGCAGCGGGCTGGATTTTGCCCGCCGCGCTTCCAGCGGCTTTGCCGGCTCGCCTTCGAAATCGATGATATAGGCGTCGCCGGAGGCGAACAGCACCTGCCCCAAATGAAAATCGCCGTGGATTCGGGTTTTATGCGTACCGTTGCCGCCCAGCGCAAGCCGGGGCAGCATGGCCAGGAGCTTCCGCTGGTTCGCAAGCAGGAAGGCGGCGGATTGCTGGCTGGATTCGCTTGGCCATTCCTTGACATTGCTCACCGTCTCGAACGCCGCCCGCAACTGGCCTTCGGCGTCCTGGGTCCATTGCCCGGTATCGCGCCCGGTTACCTGCTCGGGCGCGAAGGCCGGGTTTTCGGATGGCCTGCCCAGGACCTCGTGAAGTTCGGCAAGCCGCGTGCCCATGGCCCGGGCAAAGCCTGCGTAATTGGCGAACGCGTCTTCTTCCTCGGCGCCGGTTTTCTCCGTCAGCCCCATGGATTCGTTCAGGCGCGTCAGGTAATTCAAGGTCCACTGCCAGGCATCGCCCTGGTTGCGCACGAATTTTTGCGCCACGATCATGGCCCTGGAAGCGCCATCGGACCCGATGCGCGAAACCTCGCCCAGAAGCGGGGGCGTATTCGCGTAGCCCTG
>JAJYAF010000282.1 GCA_021779655.1 Pseudomonadota bacterium | reverse complement strand
TGACGAAAACCAAAGGCGAGAGTCCACGGCTGACGATGATCTGAATGAACCGCAGGGATTGGGTGAGCCAGATCAGCGCCACCAGCCCGATCGTCACCAGCCCCAGGGCGAGCGAGAGCTGGGCGAGGATATACCGGTCGATACGGGGCAGCGCGCGCGGCGGAGACATGGCAAGCGGTTTTGGCCTTGCTCCCCGGCAAAGGCAAGGGCGGGCGCGAGCCTGCGGGATCGCCGTTTTCCGCCAGCGTCCGGCCATGTGCAAAACGCCAGCACGGTTGCCCGATTTTCTCCAAACCCGGCGGCGCCGGGGGATTCAGTTTTCGTTTGCTTCGCCGGAGCCGGACTCGCATAATTCAAGCCGAAGGAGGGATGCTATCATGAAGCTCTCGGGAATCCTGAAATCCAAAGGCAGCAACGTCATTTCCGTGATGCCGGGCACGCGGATCCGGGATGTTATCACGCTCCTGGCGGAAAAGCGGATCGGCGCCGTGGTGGTGTGCGACGAGGACCACAGATTGCGCGGCATTTTGAGCGAGCGCGATATCGTGCGGACTCTGGCCGCGCACTCGGCCGCGACCTTCGACATGGCCGCGGGAGAAATAATGACTCGCGGCCCGAAAGTGGCAACGCCCCATACCACCGTGGCGGCAGCGATGGAGATGATGACAGAGGGCAGGTTCCGCCACCTGCCGGTCATGGAGCATGACCGGCTCATCGGAATCGTCAGCATCGGTGACGTGGTGAAGGCCAGGATTTCGCAACAGGAAATGGAAGTGGACAGCCTGCGCGCCTACGTCGCTGGCGACGTGAATTGATACGTCGCTGGCGACGTGGATTAGCATATCGCCGGTGAAGCGGACTTGCGCCGGCGGCGTCAGTCGGTGCGGTTCCAGGGCGGCGGTCCAAGATTTACCTGTTTCGGTGTCGTGGAAGTGCTTGTGATCGCCCCCACACCGGCGCCGATGCCGGCGCCCACAACCACGCCGATCGGCCCGCCGATGAGGCCGAAAGCCGCGCCGGTTGCCGCGCCGCCAGCGGTGCCCCCGCTCATCCGCCCCGGCTGGCTGCGGCCGCACCCGGCCAGAGCGAGCGGCAACGCAACGGCAAGGCCAAGGCCGATGGAAGCAAAGCGTGAAATCTTGTCGCGCATCAAAAGCACTCCGGGCAACGCGTGGGAAACCGCAAGCTCCCAGATCAGCCTCGCGCCGGGCAAGGTGAAAAGCAGGAGATCTCACCGAAAGTTTTCTTTCTCCCACAGATCCGAGCCTGTTTGAAGCCAGGAATGAACAAAAGATTAAAAATTAATGACCTGTTTGCCATTTTTCCCATTGATTTCAACGCGGCGTGGCTGTTTCTGTTATTTGTAACACCGGGCCGGCGCGCTGGCAGCCGGTCGTAAACATTGAGGAACAACGTAATGTCGCAGGTTTTGCACAGCCTGAAAAAACCCGGCTGGATAGACGATTTCAAATCCTTCGTCATGCGCGGCAACGTGGTCGATCTGGCGGTCGGCGTGGTTGTGGGCGCGGCGTTCAGCGGAATCGTCAACAGCCTGGTGAAGGATGTCATCACGCCGTTCATCGGGCTGGCCACTGGCGGTGTCGATTTCTCCAACCATTTCCTCACGTTGAAGGGTCCCGCGGAGCCGACCCTGGAGGCCGCCGCGAAGGCTGGCGCCGTGACCGTGAATTATGGCGTTTTTCTCAATGCCTGCATCAATTTCCTGATCATCGCGTTTGCCATCTTCTGGGTGGTCCGCATGCTATCCAGGCTCTACAAATCACCGCCGCCCGCGGCTCCGGCGCCGACTGCCTCCGAGAAACTGCTCACCGAAATCCGCGATCTGTTGAAGGCACGGGCGTAACGGCGCGGCGCGCTGGCCGGCTCCCTGGCGGGCGGCTTACCGCGCGCCGGGAAAGAGGCCGTGCAGCCGATGGTTCAGCGGCGCGAGCACGGCCTGCGCGGCCTTATAAATCGTGAAAAGCCTGCCATAGACATCATGATTTTCCATATTCGGAAGATCGCGGCCGGCCAGGCGCACGCAGCGCCTGGTTGCGTCCTCGGGCGAAGCGAACAGCCCCGTGCCGATGCCGGCCAGCAGCGCCGCGCCGAAGGAGGCATCACCCGATTCGGTGCGCTCTATGGCAAGGCCCGTCACGTCGGCGATGATCTGCCGCCAGGTCGCGCTGCGCGCGCCGCCACCCAGCAGCCGGATCGCGCCGAATTCAAGCCCGAGCGCGCGCGCCGCCTCCAGCAGGTCGCGGATGGAAAAGGCGATCCCCTCATAGACGGCGCGGGCGAAATGCGCGCGGGTGTGGGAGATGGTGAGGCCAAGGAAATCCCCGCGCAACAGCGGATCCCAATACGGCGCGCGCTCGCCTTGCAGATAAGGGTGGAAGAGCAGCCCCTCGGCGCCGGGCGACACGGAGCCGGCCAGTTCGTCCATTTCCCCGAAGCCGCCTTGCGCGAACATCGCATCGCGCAGCCAGCGATGCGCGGAGGCACAGGAATTGGTGCCGGTGGCGGCGTAATACATGCCCTCGACGATATGCGGATAGCAGGAAATGGGCGGATACACGCAAGGGCCCTGGGTGGCCAGGAACAGCACGCCCGCGGTGGCGAGCTTCACCGCGCCGATGCCGGGGCTGTTGCCGCCCACGCCGAACAGCTCGGTGGTCGTATCGTTGGCCCCGCAAACCACGGGTGTTCCGGCCGTAAGCCCGGTTGCGGCGGCGGCTTGCGGCGTCACCCCGCCCACCACGCTGGCCGGCGGTTTCACCGGCGGCAGGGTTGCCATGTCCCAGCCGATCAGGGCGCAAAGCTCGGGCGACCAGTTTCGGGTTGCATCGTCGCCCATCAGCGCCCCGATGACATCGGAAAAATCGGTCTCCCAGCTTCCGGTGAGCCGCGAACGCAGATAATCCTTGGCGAGATAGAGCCGCTTGCAACGCGCCACGGCCGCCGGCTCATGTGCCTGCATCCAGGCGAGCATGGCCAGCGTCCAGGTAGGATTGACGCGGTTGAGCGAGGTGGCGATGATCAGCTCGCCAGCCCGTTCATGCAGGGCCGCCGCCTCAGCCGCGCTGCGCTGGTCGTTCCACATGATCGCCGGCCGGATCACGCTGCCCGATACATCGGTGAGCACCGGAATATGCGCCCCCGCGGACAGGCCGATGCCGGCAATTTCCCGAGGCTCGATCCCCGCGCCGGCAAGGGTTGCCCGAATGGCGGAAAAGAGCACCGCCTCCCATTCCGCCGGATCCTGTTCCGACCAGCCGAAATGCGGCACGCGGGTGGTAACCGGATGGCTCGCCTCCGCCACGATCTCGCCGCGGACGGTGATCAGGCTGGCCTTCAGACTGCCGGCGCCGAGATCGGCGCCGAGAAGATAGGATGCCAAGTAATTTATCCTTCTGCTGCCGTGCCGTTCATGTTATCCTGAACAGAGGAAATACCATGACCGAGACCGCCGAACTCGACCCCGCGCTGATCGCCAGGCGCGTCAGCGCAACGGACATCCCGGTTATCGACATTGCGCCGTTCCTGCAAGGCGATTCCCCGGCCCGCCTCGCCGTGGCGCGGCGGATCGGCACGGCCTGCCGGGAGATCGGCTTTTTCTACATCCTGGGCCATGGCGTGCCGCCTTCGCTCATTGCGAAGGTCTATGAACAGGCCCGCCGTTTCTTCAGCCTGCCGGATGAGAAGAAAGCCGAAATCGCGATCGAGAAATCCGCGGTGCATCGCGGCTATTTCAAGCTCGGCGGCGAAAACCTCGATCCGGCGAGGCAGAAGGCCGATGGCGATCTGAAGGAGGGGCTCAAGATCGGGCGTGACCTGCAGCCCGACCATCCGCTGGTCGCGGCCGGCACGCCCCTGCACGGGCCGAACCAGTGGCCGGCCGGCCTGCCCGGCTGGCGGCCGGTCATGGAGGAATATTACCGTGTCATGGAAGCCCTGGGCCGGCGGCTGATGCACGCTTTCGCGCTGGCGCTCGGGCTTGAGGAAACCTGGTTCGACCGTTGGCTGCAAACACCCATGACAACGCTGGGTCTGCTGCACTACCCGCCGCAGAAAGGCCGTATCACCGAAGCGCAGCTCGGCGCCGGCGCGCATACCGATTTCGGCTGCCTGACCATGCTCGCGCAGGACGAGGCCGGCGGCTTGCAGGTGC
>JAJYAF010000281.1 GCA_021779655.1 Pseudomonadota bacterium | reverse complement strand
CTCGAACGTATCGGCCACACGCTAGGGCTTGAATGGGTTCACGACACGGCCGCTCCGAAGGAGCGCGCCGAAATCACCCCTCCCGCGGCGGTGAAACTCGCGGAGCTGCGCCGGCTCGCGCAAATCGGCTATGTGCGCGGCATCGAGGCGCAGCTGGCGGCGCTCGAACAATCCGATCCCGCCTATGCGCCGTTCTGCGCCGAAATCGCCGATCTGTTGCGGGACTTCGCCATGCCCCGGCTGATCGCCCGGCTCGACGCCATGGTGCCGCCGCAATGACCGCCCGGCGCGATACGGTTCTCGTGATCGACGACTCGCCCGAGACGCTCGGCCTGCTTACCGACACGCTGGAAGCCGCCGGGCTCACCGCGCTGGTGGCGCGGAGCGGGGACGCCGCGCTTGAGACCGTGGCGCAGGTGACGCCCGATCTCATTCTGCTCGATGCGGTAATGCCGGGCCTTGACGGGTTCGAGACCTGCCGGCGGCTGAAGGCCATGCCCGGCCTGGCGCCGGTTCCGGTGATCTTCATGACCGGCCTTTCGGACACCTCCCATGTGGTGCAAGGGCTGCAAAGCGGCGGGGTGGATTATATCACGAAGCCGCTGGTGCTGCCGGAATTGCTGGCCAGGCTTACGGTTCACCTCGAAAATGCGCGGGCGGCGGCGCGCACGCGGGCGGCGCTGGACGTGGCCGGAGGCCATCTTCTGGCCGCCGATGACACGGGCGCGCTGCTCTGGTGCACCCCCGCCGCCGAGCAGCGGCTGGCCGAGGCGCTGGCCGATTTTTCCGCGCGGAGCTTCCGGGTGCCGGAGAGCCTGGAATTGCGGATGGGCGAAACCATCCTTGCGTTCAGCTTTATCGGACGCGTGGGCCAGGGCGAGCGGCTGTTTCGCCTCTCGCGGCACGGCGGCGGCCAGGAGGAGGCGTTTCTCGTGCGGCATTTCGGGCTGAGCGCGCGCGAGGCCGACGTCCTGCTGTGGCTCGCGCGCGGGAAGCCGAACAAGGACATCTCGGATATTCTCGGCATTTCGCCGCGCACGGTGAACAAGCATCTTGAACAGGTCTTCACCAAGCTCGGCGTCGAAAACCGCGCCGCCGCCGCCGCCGTGACCGTTAGCGCGCTGACCAAACGAGCCTAGAGCAATATCAGCCAGACCGGAATCGGTTTGGCTGATAAGGTTGCTCGCCCTATCAAAGGCTGGAGCGGCGCGGATTGGTATGCGCGCGGGGTTGGTGGGGCGGCCGCGCGCGAAATCAAAGACTTATACCAGCCCGCCACCTATCTGGAGGAGTCAATCAATTGGCGGGCTGGTATTATTGGCCCGGCTGCCCCAGAAAGAATTCAACGATCGCATGGCTCGCATCGAGCTGATCGCTGGCGCGGCCGATCAATATCGCCGGCAGATATTGCGGGCCGCCGGGCCAGGTATGGCCGCCGCCCTCGATCGTGAGCACGGTGACCGTCCGACCTTGCCGGCAGGGTGCATAAATTTTGCGCATGACCGCCGTGCCGTCCGGCGGTGCGATTGGCGGCAAGGCAACTCCGGGCGATGCCGCCGCGCAACCATCCAGGCCGGCCCAGAGCTCGGCCGTCCGAGCCACTGAAAGAACGTCGCCGCCCTCGCCTCGCCCGCCGGAACCGGCGATGGCGCCGCCTGCGAAAGGCACGATCGGGTCCGCCGAGCCGCTGATCTGCAGGACCGAGACCGCGCGCATCGGACGGCAGAGCGGCGCGATATCCGCCGGCATGGTGCCGGCCACCGGCGCGATGGCGGCGATCCGATCGGAAAGCTCGCACGCCAGACGCTGGGTGAACATGGCGCCGTTCGATATCCCGGTCGCATAGATTCGCGACCGGTTCACCCTATAACGCCGCTCGATCTCATCCAGCAGCGCAGCAACGAATCCGATGTCATCGGACTTGCGTTTGATCGTCGCACGGCCATCGTTCCAGCGCCTCCCAAGGCCGTTGGGATAGACGACGATGAAGCCGCGCGCATCGGCCCAAGCGTCCAGCTTTGTCAGCCGAACAAAGCTCCACGCTTGCGCCCCGGCGCCATGAAAGCCAAGCACCACCGGGAAACCGGTCTGCGGAGGGGAATAAGGGGGCACGTGAATCAGATAGGTCCGCTCGACATTCCCGACCAGAATACTCCCCTGCTGATCGCTTGCGGCACGGCAGGTACCGGGCGTGCCGCAGGCCGCGAGCAGAAGCATCGCCAGGACGACCGGCAGCCCGGCCCTTCCAGGTCCCGTTTGAACCCCGATGCGCCGAAAGCCCGCCGGGTGGAACATGGCGATGGCAACCGCCCTCAGCCGATCCCGACCGCCAGCCCATGAAACACGTGTCAACATCTCCAACCTCCCAATCCTTAACGCCGCTCGCGGGTGGCGTTGCTGTTCCAGGCTGATACGGAATAACCGCGACTGGAGCGTTCACCACAAGCTGCGTGGCATCGGTTTGCTAAAACCGCGCCGATCGTAGCCCGTGCCGAGCCCGATCAAGAAGCCCCGGCTACGTCAAACGCCCCATGGCGCCCGCTGCCTGGGCGCCCTCATACTGCGCCTTTCACCACCGCGGCCCGCGCCGCGAAAAAACGGGAGACTTTGCATAATGACCCTGCGGACATTCGGCCTCGCCGCTACTTTACTCGCCGGCACAACCTTCGCCACCGCCGCCATGGCCGATACGGTGTCGGTCGGCGTGCTGCAATCGCTTTCCGGCACGATGGCCATATCGGAAGTTCCGCTGGAAAATGCGGAGCTGCTCGCCATCGATCAGCTCAACGCCAAAGGCGGGGTACTCGGCAAGCAAATCACGCCGGTAATCGAGGACGGCGCCTCCGATCCGTCCATTTTCGCGCAGAAGGCCACCAAGCTGCTGGAGCAGGACAAGGTCGTAACCGTCTTCGGCGGCTGGACCTCTGCTTCCCGCAAGGGCATGCTGCCGGTGTTCCAGCGCCTGCATGGCCTGCTCTGGTACCCGGTGCAGTTCGAAGGCAATGAATGCTCGCCCAACATCATGTATTCCGGCGCGCAACCCAACCAGCAGGCGCTGCCAGCGCTCAGCTGGGCCGAAGGCAAGGGCTATAAGAAAATCTTTCTGCTTGGGTCCGACTACGTCTATCCCCGCACCGCCAATCTGATCCTCAAGAAGCATATCGCGCACGATCATCTGATCCTCTCGGGCGAGCAGTATGTCCCCCTCGGCGGCACCGATTTTTCCTCCGTCATCGCGGAAATACAGCAGGCCAAGCCGGATATCATCATCAACACGCTGAATGGGGACAGCAATGTCTCCTTCTTCAAGCAGATGGCCGCGGCCGGAATGACTCCGGACAAGCTGCCCGTGATGAGCTTCTCCATCGCCGAACCCGAGGCCAAGGCCATGGGGCCCAGCCTGCTCGCCGGCTCCTATACCAGCTGGAACTATTTCCAGAGCCTGCCGGCCCCGATGAACGCCTCTTTCCTCGCCGCCTACAAGGCGAAATACGGCGCCGATTCGGTGGTGGATGACCCGATGATTCACGGCTACGAGGACGTGATGCAATGGGCAGCCGCGGTGGAAAAGGCCGGCAGTTTCGATCCGCATAAGGTCCGCGATGCCGCCGTCGCGCTCGGCTTCACCGACAGCCCGCTGGGCAAGGTGAAGTTCGCGTCCGATCAGTCCATGGTGCAGAGCGCCTATATCGGGGAATTGCAGCCCGATGGCCAGTTCAAGATCATCTGGTCCTCGCCCGGACCGATCGAACCCGAGCCCTACGACCCGCTGACCTTCCCAGGGAAAAGCTGCGGTCTGCACACCAATTTCTAACCTTTAACTTCTCGGGAGTACCTGGAACGATGCAGGAATCCGCCTTCCTTCTCGGTCAGTTGTTCAACGGCATATCGGTCGCGTCCTTGTTCGTCATGGCCGCGCTCGGTCTCGCCTTGAGCTTCGGGCTGATGCGGGTCATCAACATGGCGCATGGCGAAATGCTGATGCTGGGCGGATATCTTGCGTATCTCACGCTGGAGGTGGTTCCCGGCCCGCTCGGCATTCTCGTCGCGATGCCGGCCGCCTTCATCGGCGCGGCGATTATCGGTGCGCTACTGGAATGGAGCATCGTCCAGCGGCTTTCCTCCCGTCCGCTCGATACCCTGCTGGCGACCTGGGGCGTTTCGCTGATCATGCAG
>JAJYAF010000006.1 GCA_021779655.1 Pseudomonadota bacterium | reverse complement strand
AGGAATGGGGCGGGGACTGGCGCAACGGGCCATTTCCGGCAGCTTCCAGAGTGATGACGACATCCGCCGCACCGTGCATCTGCCGGTTTATGGATTGGTTCCGCTGCTATCGCGGAGCGAGACGGCGCGCGGCGTGTTGTCGGACCGGCCGCAAAGTCCATTCTCCGAGGCGTTTCGCCTCCTTCGCAGCAATCTCTATCAATCCGCTTCCGGCCGGCAGTCCAAGGTTATTCTGATCACCTCGGCGGCCAGTGCCGACGGAAAAACCACAACTTCGACCAATCTCGCGAAATTTCTCGCCGATGACGGTAAACGGGTTATCCTGATCGACGGCGACCTCCACCGCGGACGTGTGCATGAGGTTCTGAAGATCAACCAAACGCCAGGTCTCACCGAATGGATTGTGACGACCGAAAGACCGCCCTTTCAGGCCATTGAAGGCCAGCGTTTCGTCGTGCTGCCGACGGGAACATTCCCGCCCAACCCGTCCGAGCTGTTGAACGAACCCATGTTGCGGGAAATCTTTAATACGCTGCGGGCCGAATTCGACTATGTGATCGTTGATTGCCCGCCGCTTCCGGCGGTTTCGGACACCATGCCTTTGGGTCAGAATGCCGACCTTATTCTCTCTGTCGTGTATATCAACCATACATCGCGCCGGGCGTTCCAGTTGCACAACGAAACCATCGCGACGTTGGATTGCCGGCATGGCATGATTATCAATGGCGTGATCGGCAGCGTTTATGGTTATGGCTATGGTTATGGTTATGGCTATGGCTATGGCTATGGCTATGACGAACGACCCGCGCCCGCGACGGTGCTTGGTAAATTCTGGAGAACTTTGACCCGGATGCTCATGAGGTTGACCTGATCAGATTACCCTTTTTGTACCGCAAGGAGGCCCCCAAGGGATGGCCGCCTCAAGGTTTTCGCGCCGAACTCGGATGGGATTTCCATTGCCACCTGCTGCCGAATGTCGATGACGGCATGGCCTCCTATGAGGATGCCGTTGAAGCGATTGGAAAGCTCAAATCTCTTGGATTTCGTGGTGCTGTGGTCACGCCCCATCTCTATCATGGGGTTTTTGACAACAAAGCGGTGGATTTACGCATTGCCTTCGGGGCCTTTCTATCCAGGCTGCGGGAAGACGAAATAGCCTTTCACTTGTTGCTTGCGGGCGAGTATTTTGCCGATGAGCATTTCCTGAAGCTTGTGGAAGAGGGGGACTTGCTGCACACGCCGCTGAACGGTGAACGTCTCGTGCTGCTGGAATTCTCATATTTGCAGGAAACGCCGTTTGCCAGCGCTGCCCTGGCGGCGCTCGTTGCACACCGCTACCGCCCTGTTGTTGCGCATGTGGAACGGTATCGCTTTGTGGCAAAGACGCCGGAGCCTTGGCTGGAAATGTTTGCTCGGCATGGCGCGGTTCTCCAAGCTGACATAGGCTCGCTTGCCGGGCAGCACGGGGAGGATGTGAAGAAATTTGCCCATTGGCTTCTGGATCGTCAGCAAGTGCGGATTTGGGGGACCGATATTCATAATCCACGACAGATCGACCGGCATATTGTGCCCGGACTCGCTCTGCTCAATCATGCCGGCCGACTGGGAGGAGGAGCAAGCCCGATGCTGATGGAATTAACGACATGAAGCCGGGGCTCGGAGTGGTTGCGGCGGTCGTGTTTGGACTCGTGGAGCCAGTGAGCGGTTTCGCGCAATCCACGAATAATCCCGGCTATTTCATGCCACCCGCGGCTACCGGGACGGCGGGCGGCAATGCCAACCCTGCGATCATATCGCATTCCACAGGGCAGGCATCACCCGTGATTGACAGCAATTTGGTCGATAACCTTCCGCCGCCGACAGCGATGCCGAGTGGTAATTCACAGCCATGGTATGAGACCGACTGGGGGGTCGCCGGCATCGGCGTTGCCGCAACGGGCGTGACGATGATTTTCGATCACGGGATCAACCAGTTCGCCAACAGGAAGCTCAGCTATAAATTCAGGACCAAGGTGGCGCTGCGGGTCGCGAATATTTTGGAACTGGCACCTTTGGCCTTTGCCGGTGCCACGATGATTCAGAGTCCGGTATCGGATCCGATGCTGGCGCATGCTTCCTCGATCGCGGTCACATCCGCCGCCGAGGTTACGATTTTGTCTATGGGACTGAAATATGCGATTGGCCGGGACCGGCCGTTTAACGCGAGAAGCGACCCTTTCGTGGCCCATCCGTTTGATGCCTCGCGGTCCAGCTTCAGCATCGGGGCTGTTTTCCCGGGTGCAGGAACAAGTACCTCGTCCTTTCCTTCCGGACATACCGCCCTGGCGTTTGCGCTCATTACGCCCTATGCCGAACTTTACCATGCGCCCGCGCTTTATGTGATTCCCGTGCTGGTGGGTTTGGGGCGCGTTGCCGCCGTGGATGGTCATTGGGCTTCCGACGTGGTGGGAGGCGGGTTCATCGGCTGGCTGACGGCTGACATCACGCGCCGCTTTTTCCCTGACTCGGATTACGGGCTGATGATCTTCGGAGACGGGCAGTCGATGATGGTGGGAATGCACGGGCAATTCTGATAAACCCAAATCAGTGTTATACCGAGACAGTGCCTGAACCGGATGCAGAGGATGAGATGAGCGGGTCTGGCGGGACGGAAAGCCGCATATTTTTGAGCGTTGTGATGTGCACGCGCAACCGTGCGGCCTCGCTTGAACGGGCTCTGACATCGATCGCCAAAATGCGCATCCCGGAAGGGCTTCGATGGGAAATGGTGCTGGTCGATAACGCCAGCACTGACCATACCGCGAATGTTGTTGAAAAATTCGCTAACGTGATTCCTATCCGGCGGGTGCTGGAGAGCAAACCCGGGCTTTCGAATGCGCGCAATGCGGGTGTTGCCGCGGCGGCGGGGAACTATATTCTCTGGACCGACGACGATGTTGAGGTGGATGCCGGCTGGATCGCTGGCTACGCCTCGGCGATTTCGCGCTTTCCGGATGGTGCGGTTTTCGGCGGCCGGATCATTCCCAGGCTGGAGGCACCTTCGCCGAAATGGTTTATTGATAATCAAGATTTGCTAGCCGGCGTGCTGGCGGATCGCGACCTGGGCGAAGATTATTTGCGGCTGTCCGAGGATGACATGCCCTATGGCGCGAATTATGCCATCAGAGCGGTGGAGCAACGCCGACATCTTTATGATCCTGAACTTGGCGTGGCGCCGGGAAGCCGTCGGGTCGGTGAGGAAATTACCGTCATGAAGGCGATTCTGGCGGAGGGCGGTATTGGCTATTGGGTGCCTTATTCCAAGGTTTTCCACATCATTTCATTGCCCCGCCAGACCGAACGATATGTACGGGATTATTATATGGGCCAGGGAGAGACGGCAACCTTCATAGCCATCGCGAGAACGAGGCGCCTCAAGCGGTCCTACGCGATTTTTTATCATGCACTTGGCTTGATGATGAATTTGTTCTTGTTTCATTACCGCCGAAGAACTTCGTCAGCGCGGCGATGGGTGCCGAAGCTAATGGCAATAGGCTATCACCATGGCGCGCTCAATTATGCGCTTAAGCATCGTCGTGCCCCGAAGGGACGTTCCATTGCGGAGGCTTGAGATGGGTTTCGCCTTAATGCGGCAAGCGGGCTATTCTACCGAACTCATGGCCAGGATTTGTCAGAAGGGGCGCCGCTGAGATGCGAGAGACATGGTAGCGAGTTCGTCCCTAGTTTCCATCTGTATTCCTACGTATAACCGGCCGCATTTGCTCAGGCTGGCCCTTGAGTCCTGCTTCGCCCAGACATTCAAGAATTTCGAGGTCCTTGTTGGGGATGATTCGAACAGCGATGCCAGCGGGTCGGTCGTCGCCGAGTTTCAGGCTTTGTATCCTGGAAAGCTTCGCTATTTCAGGAATGTTCCATCGCTCGGGCAGGCGGCGAACGTAAACGCTCTGTTCGCGAATGCGGCGGGTGATCGCCTTGTACTGTTGCACGATGATGATCTTTTATTGCCCGGTGCGCTTGAGGAGCTATCGGAATGCTGGTCCGCTGTTCCGGATTTATCGGCCGCGTTTGGCAAACAATACATGATTGACATGGCGGCCCGGATTCTTCCGGCCGAATCGGAAGCGCTGAATAATTTTTATGGCCGGACCGCGGCGGCTGCCGGGGAGGTGATACCAGGTCTAGCCGCTATTCGACGAATGTTTCCGAACGATGGCTACATGGTTCTGACAGAAAGAGCGCGCGCGATAGGCTACGACGTCTCGGAAGAAGTGGGGGATGCCTGTGACTTTCTATTTTCGATGAAATATTGCGCGGATGATGCGCGTGTCTGGTTTCTGGACAGTTACGTATCCTTATATCGTGTCTCGGATGATGCTATCTCGCGCTCTTCGATTACGGCGCCCGCCGTTTATGAAGCGTTGGTCCGGGAGCGGACCCAGCGGCAAGCGTTGCGGCCCGAGGTTAGGCTGGCGCTGCGGGAGGCGCTTGATAGGGTAGCGCCTGATGCTGCTTCCGGCTACGCAAGGCTGGGAAAAGGAAAAACGGCCTTGCGGATCATTCTATCCTCGGATTATCCGATGCGAAAGCGTTTCAGCTTGAAGTTCGCGCTTCATTGCGCGCTAACATTTGCGGCCCTGTTGCGAGGCACAAAAGGTGTGCAAGCGGTCTTACGGTTATCGGATAGGGCGCCGCGGACGGCAAAATCGCGCGAAGCGGTAAGATGAGCGCAGCCGTAAATTCCGAGATGATTTCATCAGGGTTAAATTGTTCAAGGAACCGCATTTCCGTTCTCGTGCCAAGCTACCGCCGCCCTCAGCAACTGGAGCGCTGTTTGGCGGCGCTTGTTTCGCAGGAAAGGCACGCTGACCAAATCATCATCGTCATCCATGCGGAGGATGACGAAACACGGCGTGTCGTTTTGCAACGGAAAGGCCGGTTGCCGATTGATATGGTTGAAGTAGCCGTTACGGGGCAGGTGTGGGCATTGAATGCCGGGCTTGCGCATGTTCGTGGCGAGATCGTGGCCATCACGGATGATGACGCGGCACCTCGTCCGCAATGGTTGAAGCGGATCGAGGAGCATTTTTCTTCCGACCCTAAAATCGGAGGTGTTGGAGGGCGCGATTGGGTTCATGAGGATGGAACCATTGTGCAAGGTCAGAAAACGCTTGTGGGACGGGTGCTCTGGTTCGGCCGGATTGTGGGAGACCACCACCAGGGCGGGGGAGCGGCAAGGGATGTCGATATCCTGAAAGGGGCAAATTGTTCGTTCCGGATGGCGGCGATACAAAATATCGGCTTCGACAGTCGTTTGCGGGGCAAGGGAGCCCAGGTCCATAATGATATGTTGGCCAGCCTTGCGGTTCGCAAAGCGGGGTGGCGGCTTGTCTATGATCCGGACGTCGCGGTGGATCATTTTCCCGCGCAACGGTTCGACAACGACCAGCGCCGGAGTTTCAATTCAACGGCAACCGCCGACCGGACCTATAATTTGCGCCTGGCCTTGCGGATGGTTTCGCCCGGCTGGAAACGCATGGCCGCCCTGATCTGGTTCTATCTGGTCGGTACGCGGGACGAACCTGGCTTGCTCAGCTTTCTGCGCATGCTCGCGCGCCGGGAGCCTTATGCCGTCCAGCGGTTCCGCTCGGCCCACGGCTTTCTGTTTGAACGGCAGCAATGAACGAAGCCAGAAATCGCCGCCGTTCTCAGCTTTGCTATGCGCTGATATTGGGCTTCGCGGGGTTCACCGCCCTTCTCCTGGCGGTGCATGGCGGTTCTGTTGTGAATTACGCGTTTCCGGTACTGGCCTTCGCCGTCGCGGGCGCGGTATTGATGTTGCGGCCCAATGTTTATTGCGCCTTCGTGTGGTGGATCTGGATCTTCACACCTTTGGTGCGGCGGCTGGTGGATTACCAGACAAGCTACCACGATATCAGCCCGGTGATGCTTACCCCGCTATTGGTGACCGGGTATACGGCGCTTTCCCAGTTACGGCATATCCGGTTCATTCTTCGGCGGGACATGCTGCCGATATTTTTGATCTTGCTGGTCATTACCTATGCTTTTTTTGTCGGCGTCTTAGTCAACGGCGCGCCGGCCGCGGGGTTTGAGTATCTTACCTGGTTGCTGCCCATAACGTTTGGCGTCTACATGCTCAGGCAGCGCGAGCAGTTCGATGAAATACGGAAGACTTTTATTTTCGCGAATAATCTGGGATTGTTGCTGATCGGCGCTTATGGCATTTACCAGTTTTTCAGAATGCCCCCTTGGGATGCCTATTGGCTTCAGGCCAGCAAAGTAACGGCGATTGGCGCCGGAACTGCGGAAGCCGTTCGGATCTGGAGCACGATGAACTCCCCGGGGCCCTATGCGTTTGCGCTCGCCCAATCTCTGATTCTTATTTTCGTCTCGAAAGGTTTTCTGCGTCTCGCGGCCGGTGGAATTGGTTTTCCGGCCTTTGGCTTGTCCTTGGTGCGTTCCGCCTGGGCATGCTGGGCGCTTGCGGTGGCCTATATCGTCTTTCGCGCCAGGGCCAAAACCCGTATTCGTGTCGTCGCCGCGGCGATAATCGTCGTCGTCGTCAGTATACCCCTTGTCACCGCGGGGCCGGTGGCGGACCAGGTGGCAGCCAGGCTCTCCACCTTTGGAAATCTCTCTCAGGATAACAGCTATAAAGCCAGGAAACAGATCTATTCCACCACGGCGCTCGATGCGTTCATGCAGCCAATCGGTGTCGGCTTCGGGCAGATCGGCGTTTCCGGAAAACTTTCGGCGGGACATACCATTGTTTTCGACGCGGGGGCGCTGCAAGCGCCCTTGGAATTCGGCTGGGTGGGCGCCCTGCTTTTCGGTTATGCCATTATCGTATTATCGCTGCGGGTCTTGGGCAGCACGTTGAAATCGCGCGACCCCATCGCGATCGCCGGGGGAGGGTTGTTTCTCGCGATGATACTTGAAAACCTTCTGAACTCAGATTTCACCTCGACATTGGGAATTTCCATCTGGGTGAGTTATGCGTTCGCGATGGGCATGGCGCCGGCCTATGCGCGGGAAAAATCGTCAAGGCGGATCGAGCCTCTACGCTCCCCGCCGCTGGCTGCTGAGTAGGCCATACGAAGCCGCTATGAAGATCGGGATTTTTCATACAACATTGCCCTCGGCCGGCCGCAAAGTGGGCGGCGTGGAGGTGTTCGTCCACAGGCTGGCCTCCTCGCTCGTCAACGCAAAATGCGACGTGGAAGTCATCAGCTTAACCGATCCGCCGCTCGGCGCGATCTACAAACATCGCCAGCTTTTCCGGCGTTTTCCATCGCTCGGGAATAAACAGGCGCTCCGGCTGGGTGTGCTTCCTGTGTTGCTCAATTTCGCCGGATTCGGGCGCTACGATATCGTGCATTTGCACGGCGATGACTGGTTTTACGTGGCAAGGAATGTCCCGACCGTTAGGACTTTCTACGGGTCGGCCCTTTTTGAAAGCCGGTCCGCGAGGACTCTCAAACGAAAGATCGCGCAGCGGATGGTCTACCCGCTCGAGCATTGTGCCGGTGTGCTCGCGGATGTCGTCTTAGCATGTGGGACGGATGCAAGCCGGATTTACAAAGCCGACGGCGTGGCGAAACTGTTCGTTTCCGGGTCCCAGTTTTATCCTGGCGAAAAAACGCCCGAGCCAAGCTTCGTCTTCGTTGGGCTGTGGGAGGGCCGGAAGCGCGGGAAATTCGTGGCCGAGCGGTTCGCCAAGGAAATCTTGCCTAACCTACCGGAAGCCAAACTCTATATGGCGTGCGATTTCGTGCCCGATGTTGAAGGCATTATCAATCTAAACCATCCAAGCGACGCGGCGCTTTCCAAAACGATCCGCGAAGCGTGGGCGCTGCTTTCCGCCAGCACCTATGAAGGTTTCGGCCTTCCGTACCTGGAGGCGATTTGCAGTGGAACGGTTGTCATCACCACCCGGAATTCCGGCGCGGAATATGTGCTGGAGGATGGAAAATATGGGCTGATCGTTCCGGATGAGCGCTATTCAGAGACGGTGCTGAAAGTCGCCCGAGATTCGGCATTGCGCAAAAACTATGAATCCCTCGCGCTTGGCCGCGCCGCCGATTTCTCTGAAAGCCAGGTAATTGCCGAACATATCGCGTTCTATCATGCCGCTATCGAAAGGAAGCGGCGCACGCGGGAGGCATAAGCGTGGTGAAGTCTCTGCAACTCGGCCTGCATTGGTTTCCCGAAAATCACGGCGGATTGGACCGTGTTTACTACGAGCTTTGGCGCAGCCTGCCGATGGCGGATATTGCGTTCACCGGGCTCGTCGCCGGAACCGGCCGGTGCAATACGGAGACGCAGGGCGCCATTCAGGCTTTTGCGGAAGGCGATGCGCCGCTGCTGGCCCGATGGAAGGGCATGCGGCAAGCCTATGCCAAAGCCGTCCGGGAGAACCCGCCGGACCTGGTGGTTTCCCATTTCGCGCTGTACACGCTCCCGGTCTTGGGCAAGCTCGGCAACCTGCCGCTGGTCGTGCATTTCCACGGGCCATGGGCGAATGAAGGCGGGCTGGAGGGCAATACCGGTTTGCGCCGGGCGGTCAAGATTCGAATCGAAAATCTCGTTTATCGTCGGGCTTCCCGGGCGATCGTGCTGTCCAACGCGTTTGCGGATCTGCTCGCTAGCCAGTATAAATTTCCCCGGGAGCGTGTTCATGTCATTCCCGGCGGCGTCGATCTCGCGCGGTTCGATACCGGGCTTTCGCGTGAGGAAGCAAGAGCGCGCCTCGGTTGGCCAGGCGACCGCCCAATTATCGTTTCCGTCCGCCGGCTCGTTCCGCGCATGGGACTCGCCAATTTGTTGGACGCCATGCGCATCATGCGCGCGAAAATGCCGGATCTCCAACTGATGATCGCGGGGCACGGCAGCCTGCGGGCTGAGCTTGAGCGGCAGATCGAAGTCCAGGGCCTTTCCGGCAATGTCCGCATGCTCGGGTTTGTTAGCGATGATACCCTGCCGCTACTTTACGCGGCGGCCGATCTTTCCGTTGTGCCAACGGTGGCGTTGGAGGGCTTCGGCTTGATCGCAGCCGAATCTCTCGCCGCGGGCACGCCCTGCCTGGTTTCGCCCGTGGGCGGGCTGCCGGAGGTGGTCTCCGGGCTTTCGCCCGAGCTGGTGTTGCCTTCTCCGGCGCCGGCGGACATCGCTGAAGGCGTCCTCGCGGCCCTTAACGGAGGTCTCAACCTGCCGGATTCCGCCGCCTGCCGGGCCTATGCCGCTGCCTCTTTCAATTGGAACACCATCGCCGGGCAGATCGCCTCGGTCTACCGTCTTGCCACGGCATGAAAATCCTGTTTCTCGACCAGACGGCGGAGCTTGGCGGCGGCGAACTTTCGATGCTTTCGGAAGTCATGCATCTTTCGCATGAATGTGTTGTTTTCTTGTTTGAGGACGGGCCGTTGCGCGCGTTGCTGAACAACGCGGCTGTTCCCGTCACCGTCGCCGAAAATCCATTTGGCGCCATCGCCGTAAAAAAAGGTTCCGGTTTTATCGCCGCGATGCTTTCGGCGCCGGCCGTGTTCAGCCTGGTGCTGGAAGTGGCGCGCCAGGCCCGGCGCTTCGATCTGGTTTACGCCAACTCACAGAAAGCCCTTATGGTTGGCGCTTTGGCCTCGCTGCTGGCACGGCGCCCTTTGGTTTGGCATTTGCACGATATTCTGGACGCGGCGCATTTCAGCGCATCAATGCGCCGCCTGGCTGTGCGGGTTGGCAATTGGCGGGCAACGCGCATTATCGTCAATTCGCGCGCAACGGGAGAGGCATTTTCCCGTCTCGGTGGGGATGCTTCCCGAATTTCGCTCGGCTATCAGGGCATTGACGAGGCGCCGTTTGCCGCGGTTTCGCCCGACGAGATCACGCGCCTGCGCGCCGAATTGGCGCCGGACGGCCGTCCGCTTATCGGCGTGTTCGGGCGGCTTTCGGCCTGGAAGGGACAATCGGTATTTATTGAGGCGATCGCGAATCTTGAGCGCGTCGTTGGCGTCATTGTCGGCGGCCCGTTATTCGGCGAGGAAGCCTATGCCGCCGCGCTCAAGGAAAAAGTGACGAGACTCGGCATGAATGACCGCGTCCGGTTCCTTGGTTTCAGGCACGACATCCCGGCATTGATGCGAAGCATGGACGTGATCGTGCACAGCTCGGTGGCGCCGGAGCCCTTTGGGCGCGTGGTGGTTGAGGCCATGCTTGCAGGCAAGCCCGTGGTTGCAAGCGGTGCGGGCGGAATTTTTGAAATTATCGAGAATGGCAGGACAGGTTGGCTCTACGCCCCTGGCGATGCCAAGGCGCTGGCTGACACTCTTAATGAGGTTCTTAACAACCATGCCCAGACGGCGGCGGTTGCGGCCGCGGGGCAGGCGCATGCGCGGGATAATTTTTCGCTCGCCGCCGCAATCCGTCAGGTCGACGCTGCTTTGCAGCAGGTGAAAAATCCCGCATCTGCTTGAAAGAGCACCGCGAACAGCCTGGCTTTACGAATCCGCGTTGACTTCCTGCAGCACCTGAAAGCCTTCGAATTCAGGCCTGGTGAGGGTAAGCGGCTTGTTCGAACCGGCATTGGCATGGGCCGCCCGGAATTGTTCGGATCGCGTCCAGGCCTCGAAATCTTGAAGCGAGCGCCAGACGCTATGGGACGCGTAGAGCACGTGATCTTCGTGCGGCGGCCCTTGCAGCAAATGAAAACTGATGAAACCCGGAACGGTCTTCAAATAGATATCCCTGTTGAGCCATCGGCTTTTGAAGGCATCCTGCTCCTCAGGGAGGACTTTGAATCGATTCATCGCAATATACATTTCGGTCTCCTGCGGCCAGCTGGCATTGCGCCGCCAGCCGGGCCGGCGGCTCCGCCGTAATGTTGAACCACCCGGCGGCGGAAGACAACAGGCACGCATTCCAAGCTCCTTCAGCGAAGCTGGGGCGAACCCGCAGCCGGCGATGCGATTTCAGCCGGCAAGCATCTTGGCGCTTCGCCAGCGGCCGAAGCGGTAATAAAGCGCGGTCATGACCATGGAGGCGACAGAGCCCAAGGGAAAGCCCCACAATATCCCATCCACCCCGCCGACGGAAAGCAGCCATGCGGCCGGCAACCGGATTCCCCAAATGGCTACAATCAAAATGACGAGCGGAGGGACCACCGCACCTGTTGCCCGCACGACCCCGGAGAGCACAAAGCCCACGCCGAAAAAAATGAAGGACCATGATGCGATGAGATGCATATGCCTTGCGATTGTGATGGCCGCCGGGTTGTCGCCGAGAAACAATGAAAAAGCCTGGCCCTCCCACAATGTCACAATGCCGATAAACGCGGTGGTGAACACCACCACGTAAACCACCCCTGTCTGCGTCACCTGGCCCAAACGGTCCCATCGGCCGGCGCCGATACTCTGCGCGGCCATCGAAGTAACAGCGCTTCCCAGCGCGAAAGCCGGCATTTGAATATAGCTCCATAGCTGGTAGCAGGCGCCATAAGCCGCAACGGTCGTCGAGCCATAGCGATCGACCATGCTGATCATCAGGATCATCGAGGTGGAGACAACCACCACTTGCAACCCCATCGGCAGGCCTTTTACCAGCAGGCTGCGCAAGATCACTGGATCGGGGATGAAATGTCTCATCTCCGAACCTTCGATGCACAGAATATTGCGCCGCCAGTACATCCAACCGGTCAGCCCCGCCATACCAATCCATTGCGCGATAGTGGTCGCCAGCGCCGAGCCCGCGATGCCCATTGGCGGCACTGGGCCGAAGCCGCGGATCAGCACCGGGTTCAGGCTGACATCGAAAACAGTGGCGACCAGCATGAAATAAAAGGGCGTGCGCGAATCGCCGGCGCCTCTTAGCGCCATCATCAAAAAATTGAGCAGAAAGATGGGCGGAATGCCAAGGAAGATGATCCGCAAGTAGGCGACCGCCAGCGGTGCCGCGTCCGACGGCGTTCGCATAGACGACAGCAATCCCGGCGCGATGATGAAACCCGCAACCGCGACGACGATGGACAGTCCCAGGAAAAAAAGCGTTGACGTCCCCATTACCCGTTTCGTCTGGTCGAGATTACGGGCGCCAAGGCTCTGGCCGATCAAAATCGTCGCGGCCATGCTCAGGCCGAAACTGACACTCATGAGAAAGAACAGCAGCGCGTTGGCATTGGCTGCGGCCGTTAGCGCCTTTGCGCCGAGCAGCTGCCCGATCCAGGCGGAGTTAATGGAGGTGTTGAGCGATTGCAGAATGTTGCTGGCTAAAATCGGCAGGGAAAAAACCAGCAGCGTTCGGGCGATCGGGCCATCAGTCAGCGGGGCGGGTGACCGCCCGGCATCCTTGGTTTCCAGCAGGGTGGAACCGGATTCACCCGGACGGCTCATCGTTTTGTACCGGTCAGCCCCAAGGCTGACCGATCGCGCGCGGGGTTGGCGGGGCGGCCGCGCGCCGAAATCAAATCGCGCGCGGGGTTGGAGGGGCGGCCGCGCGCCGAAATCAAACACTGCCTTCCATCAACGTCCGCGCGCCCCATACGACATTCAGCCATAAAAAAACTGCTCCGATCACCGAAAGCCATGGCGGCTGGAGCGGGCTGTCCACATCTGAAGGAAACTGGCCGCGACCCCGGCGCGGCCAGCCTGACGAGATCAAAACACACCGCGCGGGCGGGCGTGTATCACATTTCAGGCACGGTGGCAGTACCGTTAATGAGATAAGTTTTATTTAACGAAAGCGGCTGAAATCCGGCTTGCGCTTTTCAAGGAACGCGTTCGCGCCCTCTTGCTGTTCCCCGGTGCGGAAGTAATCGGGGGCGACTTCCTTCAGGAGATCGCTCATGTCCCGGCCCAAAATCGGCTCCATGTGATAGTAGAAGGAACGTTTGAGGATCTTCAGGCAGGTGGGCGAGAGGGAAAGGTACTCATCGCACGTTTTGCGCACCTCCTCGTCGAGTTTTGCCATCGGCACCACGGCGTTCGCGAGTCCCCATTCCAGGGCCTGCTGGGCGGTATAACGGCGGCACAGCATCCATAACTCCCGCGCGCGCTTATGGCCCAAGACATTGGCGGCGTGCGAGACGATGTATCCCGCGGCGGGAGAACCCACGCGGGGACCATTCTGGCCGAAAATCGCATGATCGGCGGCAATCGTCAGGTCACAGAAATAGGCGATATGATGTCCTCCGCCGATCGCGTAGCCATTGACGCGGGCGATTACCGGCTTCGGGCATTCCACGATTTTGCGGTTGAAGTTGAAATCCAGATCCTCAAGACCGCTTTTGCCGGCGGTGCCTTTTTCCCAGTTAACATCACCGCCGACACAAAAGGCGCGTTCGCCCGTACCGGTGAGAACGATGACACCGACTTTCGGGTCGGTACCAGCCTGGTCGAGATACGCCTCCATGTCTTTTATATTGTCGCCGGTGAACGCGTTGAGCGTCTTCGGCCGGTTGATGGTGATGGTGGCGACGTAGTCTTTGACGTCGTAGAGAATTTCTTCATCAGCCATATTCTATCCCTTTCAAGGTTTCGTTTTCATTACAGTTTCAGATCATCAGGCAAACCGCCCCGCATGGTCTAGTAGTGAAGCCGGCGGTTCTGCTCACACCGCATCATTCCGCTTTTCTTGTTACTCGGCGGCCTGCTCGCGCCGGCGACCGATCCGGCGCATCGCCCAGGTCTGCGCGGAACGCTCCGCCTGTAGCGCCAAATTCCACTTCGCCGTCTTTTCGCCTGCTGTCATGCGCATCGTATGAATGATGGTTCGCGCCAGTTCCGGATCCTTGGCCGCATAGCGCGCCATCGACATCGCCTTGGTTTCGACCTCGCCATCGGGCACCGAGGCCCAGGCCAGACCAAGTTGTTGCGCGCGCAGACCATTGATTTCCTCGCCAAAGACCGCCATGGCGCATACCGCATCAAGCGTTCCCGTTTCCGCCATCAGCATCATATGCCCGCCGCCCGGATGCGTGCCGAGGCGAAAGAAGCCCGAGAGCAGACGCGCATTGTCCGCCACGATCCGCACATCCGCCGCGAGAAGAAGATTCATGCCGGCGCCCACTGCCGCGCCGCGCACGGCGGCGATCACCGGCGCCCGTAGGCGGCCGGCGCGGCAGAACGATTCATAAACCTGGGTCGTACCCTCATAAACCGCGGGGTCCAGCGGGTCGGTGAACATCTTTTCCGTGGTCCCCAGCTCGGCGCCGGAGCAAAAGGCGCCGCCCGCGCCGCGAATAATCACCGCGCCGATGGAGGGGTCGGCATCGGCTGCATCGAAGGCCTGCACCATTTCCTCCGCCATGGCGGGTGTCAGCGCATTGCGACGCCGCGGCGCGTTGAGGGTGATGATGGCCACGCCGCCATCCGTTTCGTAAATAACCTCTTTTCCCGATTCATTTTGCATTGAAGGACGCCTTGCTGATGATTGTCCGCTGAACTGGCGCTTGCGCTCCCGCCTTCACGATGAAACTTCCCATAATTGCCCAAGCATCGCCGACGCTTCACCGAATTCAGGCGCTGTTACATGCCGGGGTGCCCCGCCAATCCGGATAGGAAAGGCTGGCATCGGGTCGTGGCCGTCTTCCGTTGGAATCCAGGCGCCCCTTTCGGAAAATTGCGGGTCCGCAACCATATCCGCCCAGCTTTCGGCGACGCGGGAGATAGGCAGATCGTTGGTTTTGGCAAAATCAAGCCATTCGGCGGAAGGCCGGGAGGCGAAAACGGCCCGCAGGGCGGTAGCGCAGGCGCGCGGCTCTTGCTCGTCCGCCAGAAGACGCTCGCGGTCGACCGCCGGAAGCTCGCCGAGGAATTTCTGCCAGAAATGCGTTTCCACCAAGGCCACGGCCAACCGTACGCCGTCCCCGGCCGTGAAAATATCGTTCATGGGCCGCACATGCCGCCACGGGCCGCCGGTTTCCGGCGGCGCATCCGCCCAGCGCAAACCGGACCACGCCAGCGCAGCTTCAGCGAGAGAGACATCCAGCCATTGACCCGCGCCGGTACGATCCCGCTCGCGCAAAGCCGCCAGTATGGAAATCGCCGCGTACATGGCGCCGGCGATATCGCTCGCCGGCAATTGCATCCGGGACATCCCATCTTCCTGCATCACGCTCGCCGGAATAGCCATCAACCCCGCGCGCCCGCAATAATTCACGTCATGTCCCGGCTCTTTCGCGGCAGGCCCGGTTTGCCCGTAGCCGGACAACGAGACATAGACGATACCCGGCCGGCGCGCGCGGATATGCTCATAGCCCACACCCAGCCGGGCCATCACGCCGGGCCGGAACCCCTCCACGAAAACATCGGCGCGTCCGGCAAGCTTCAACACCGCCTCCCGCCCCTCCGGCGTTCGCAAATCCACCACCGCGCTGCGCTTGCCGCGATTGATCAGCCGGAACAGACCTGGCAGCATCGTACGCGCGTAATCGCCATCGCCGGGGCGCTCGATTTTGACAATCTCCGCACCCAGATCCGCCAGAACGCCGGTGCAAAACGGGCCCGGGAGCAACCAGCTGAAATCCACCACACGCAAGCCGCAAAGAGGACCCGGCACGTTAAAACGACCTTCCGGAACACATCGTTCGTTTGAAACAATTGCGCAAAGGATATTTCCTCCTGCCTGAATTACGCGGAAATGAAGTGCTGGACGAGTTTGTGCTTATCGATCTTGGCGCCGGCATTGCGAGGCAGATCATCCAGTAGCAAAAGCCGCTCGGGTTGATACCAGACGGCCATTCCTTGATCGAGTAGAAACTGCTTGAGTTCCGCAAGCATGGGCGTCGCGCCGGCAACCGGCACGATGACCGCGCCCACAATCTCGCCAAGCGTTGCATCCGGCACCGGTACGATAGCCGCGTCAAGCACCGATGGATGGCGCAGCAGCACCTCCTCTATCGCGCGCGGATTGATATTGCGTCCGCCGCGAATGATCATATCCTTCTTCCGTCCGACGATGGAAAGATATCCATCCGCATCAAGCAGGCCCATATCGCCGCTATGATACCAGCCCTCCTCGTCCCAAACCGCGGCGGTGCCCTCGGGATCATTGAGATAGCCGAAGCCGACATTGGCACCGCGCCAGACCACCTCGCCCGGCTCGCCGGCCACGGCGTCGGTGCCGTCATCGCGCAGCAGACGCATCTCCTGTCCCTCAAGAAGCTTGCCTGCGGTCCGCCGCTTCTGCGTCGGATCGTCCACGGAAGTCATCACCGGAACGCCGCCATCCGTCGCCCCATACACGGTTTGAACAACGCAGCTGAATAATTGCTCGGTTTCCTCCGCCACGGAATCGGCAAGCTTCGCGCCGGCATTGGAAATGAAGCGTAGCGATGGGATATGGCGCGGTCGTTCCCGCTGCGCGGCCACCAGCTTGACCAGCTGCGTCGGGATCAGCACGGCATAGGTGGCGGCGTGCTCAACCATCAAATCGAGGGCAAGACCGGGATTGTTGCCGTCCCAGCGCTCAAGCAGCACGCTCTTCGCGCCGAACAGCAGCGGCGCGACAATTGGAAAAATATATCCGGTAGCGCCCGTGCCGGCGGGCGCGATGGAGACCGCGACATCGTGTTCGCTCAGATTACAGCAATCCTGTCCGTATTGATGGCGAATCAAATGCAGCATCGCATCGTCGCAATAAAGGCTGCAGCGGGGCAGTGCCGTGGTGCCCGAGGAAACCATGATCTCCAGCGGGTCGGCGGAGGAGGGGCGGTGCCGTTCAAGAAAATCCGGGCCATGCCGCGCTTCCCAACCGCCGTCGCCAGCCAGGGTATCGAATCCATGTTCGTCGCCCTCAGGTTCCGCCCTGAGCACGACATGGTGGTGCAGCTTGGGCAGCGCGGGCTGGACATGGGCAAGAAGCGCGCGATGATCGAAGCCCCGGAAGGAAGGCGGATAGATGATAGCCTTCGCCTTGGATAAAGCGAGTAGATGACGGGTTTCGTGCTCTCGAAATCCGTCATGCAGCGGCAGGAAAATCATGCCGACGCGGTCGAGGGCGAGATGCGCAAGCACCAGTTCCGCCCAGTTAGGCGCTTGCGCCGCGACGACGTCACCCGGCTGAAGACCGAGTTCCAGCATGGCCGCCGCCAGGTTGCGCGTGCGTTCGCGAACCTCGCCATAGGTAAGCGTGCCGCGCGAATCGACCAGCGCGACCTTCTGGGGCGTGCGCAGCGCATGATCGTCCACGAAATCGACGGTCAGTCGGCCCTCCCACCAGCCACGACGGCGAAACATATCCGCCCCCGGTATTTCCCATCGCGACAACACGATATCCGTTGTACTCACGATCGATTTCCTATGATTGTTCCAAAGTTCCGACCTGGCTTCGGATCGCACAAATGTTCAAAAGTCGCTTCAGGCTTGTCGGCGCCGCCTCTTA
>JAJYAF010000280.1 GCA_021779655.1 Pseudomonadota bacterium | reverse complement strand
ATCACGCCCTGCACGTAGCGGCCCTGGTAGAAGCGGATATTGTAGGTGTCGAGATTGGACGCGCGCTTGTATCCGGTGCAGTGCTCGAATTTCACATCCGGATAGCGCGCGGCGACCCGCAGCATGTAGTTCATGTAGCCGAACGAGGTGCCGAAAATCAGCCCGCAGCCCGAACTCGCCAGGTTTTCGAATACCGCCTGGCACTCCGGCGCCTCCGGCACGTTCTCGACGTAAACGGTCGAGACCTTATCGCCGAGGGCAGCGGCGGCTTGCTTGCGCCCCGCATCATGCTGATAGGTCCAGCCGTAATCGCCGATCGGGCCGAGATAGGCAAAGCCGACCTTCAACGGCGGCTCGGCACGGGCGGTTGCGGCGCTGCCGGAGGCCAGGGCCGCGGCACCGATCAGGCTGGTGAAGCTGCGTCGGGATAATGCAGTCAAGCGTTGATCCTCCAAAATGCAAGAGCGCCCGGCTATGCCATGGCGTGGAAGGCTTTGCCGAGACAGGCGGGCTGGTTGAGCCGGATACGGCGCCGGTCGCGCGAGATGAGAATCAGCACGAGCACGGTTCCGACATAAGGCAGCGTGGAAACCAGCGGCGAGGGAATGGCGACCCCCAGCCCCTGTAGATAGAGCGAGAGATAGGTGATGCCGCCGAACAGATAGGCGCCCAGCAGCAGCCACGCCGGGCGCCAGGCCGAGAACACCACCAGCGCCAGCGCGATCCAGCCACGCCCGGCCGAGAGATCCTGCGACCAGAGCGGCGAATAGAACAAGGAAAGATAGGCGCCGGCGATTCCCGCCATGGCGCCGCCGAACGCGATGGCGGCGTAGCGGATCGCGAGTACCGGATAGCCGGTGGCATGGGCGGCGTCGTGATTATCCCCCACCGCTCGCAGGATCAGCCCGGCATGGGTCCGGTTGAGAAACCAGCCGATGGCGATGACCGCGACGATGGAGAAATAGATCAGGATGTTCTGATCGAACAGGATGGGTCCGAGAAACGGGATCGCGGACAACCCCGGTATCGCGAGCGGGTGCAACACCGGTGCGGAGACGCCGACATAGCCAGCCCCCAGCAGGGCCGCGAGGCCATGGCCGAAAATCGTGAGCGCGAGCCCGGTCGCGATCTGGTTGGCGAGCAGGCTCAAGGTCAGCCCGGCAAAGATGAGCGAGATCGCGCCGCCCGCCAGCGCCGAGGCCAGCACCCCGAGCCCGGCGCTGCCGGTGGCGTGGGCCGTTGCGAAGCTGGCGATTGCGCCGATCAGCATCATGCCCTCGACCCCGAGATTCAAAACCCCAGATTTTTCCACGACGAGCTCACCGGAGGCGGCGAGCAGCAGCGGCGTGGAGGCAGCGATGATGCTGACCGCGAAGCTGGAGACGTAAGAGAGGGTCATGCGGCCTGCGTCATCACCACCGGAGCGACACGGCGGAAGCGATAGAGGATGAGGATGTCGGTGCCCAGCAGGAAGAATAACAGCACGCCCTGGAAGATGCCGGTTACCGCGTTTGGGATGTTGAGGCTGATCTGCGCAGCATCGCCACCGAGATAGGAAAGGGCAAGCAACAGGCCCGCAAAGACGACGCCCACGGGATGCAGCCGGCCCAGAAACGCGGCAATGACGGCAGTGAACCCATAGCCCGGCGTGATGGTGGTGGTGAGCTGGCCGATCGGGCCGGTGATTTCGAACATCCCCGCGAGCCCGGAGAGCGCACCGCTCACCAAGAGCGCGATCCAGGTGAGCCGGGCGTTGGAGAAGCCCGCGAACCGCGCCGCGCGTGGCGCTTGCCCGATCACCCGTAGCTGAAAGCCGAGCACCGTGCGGCTCATCACCCACCAAGCGAGCAGGGCCAGCAGCGGCGCCAGGATACAGCCGAGATGAATGCCGCTTTTGCCGAATTGCGGGGTGGTGGCGCCTGCCCCGAACATCGCGGATTGCGGAAACCCGAAGCCCATCGGGTCTTTCCACGGGCCGGTGACCAGCCATACCAGGATGAGCTGCGCGATATAGACCAGCATCAGGCTGGTCAGGATCTCATTGGCGTTGAACCGCAGCTTCAACAGCGCGACGAGGCCCGCCCAGGCCATGCCGCCCGCCGTCCCGGCCGCCAGAATCAGGGGATACAGCCACCAGAACGGCGCATCCGGCAGGCGCAGCGCAATGTCGGCGCCGCACAGCGCGCCGATGGTAAACTGCCCGTCGCCGCCGATATTCCACACATTGGCGCGGTAACAGAAAGCAAGGCCGGTGCCGATCATGATCAGCGGCGCGGCCCGGATCGCGAGCGCGGCGAGGCCGCTTTGGGTTTCCAGCGGCGAGAGCAGGAACGTCGCCACCGCCCGCACCGGCGGGGCGCCCATCGCCGCGAAAATCGCGAGCATGGTGATGATCGTGAGGATGAGCGCGAGCAGCGGCGAGGCATAGCTCCAGAACCCGGAGCGATGCCCGCGCGGCTCAAGCCTGAACTGCATGCCGCGTTTGCTCCTGAGGTTCCGCGCCGCCCATCAGCAGGCCGATGCGTTCGATGCTTGCGTCTTTGACGTTCATCGGCGCGCAAAGCCGGCCGGCGGCGATGACCGCGATACGATCGCAAAGCAGCAAAATCTCGTCGAGATCCTGGGAGATGATCACGATCGCGGTACCCTGCTGCGCCAGCGCCACCAGCGCTTCGTAGATCGCCGCAGCCGCGCCGGCATCGACGCCCCAGGTGGGCTGGCTGATCACCAGCAGCCCGGGGCGCTGCAATACCTCGCGCCCCACCAGGAACTTCTGCAGATTGCCGCCGGAGAGCGAGCGCGCCTCCGCTTCCGGTCCGGTGGTGCGCACATCGAAAAGCCGGATCACCTGGGCGGCGAAATCGCGCGTGGCCTTGCGGTTGATCAGCCCCATCCGTTCCAGCGCACCGCGCACGTGGGCGGAGAGAAACCCGTTCTCGGCCAGCGTCATCGGCCCCACGGCGCCGTGTCCGTTGCGTTCCTCCGGAAGGAAGCAGCCGCCCCGGCGGCGGCGCTCCCGCGGGCCGTCATGGCCGATCTCGACCCCGTCGAAGCGGAGATTTTTCCGCCGGCCCGCGGGGATCTCTCCCGACAGCGCATCCATCAGCTCGCTCTGGCCGTTGCCGGCGATGCCGGCGATGCCGAGAATTTCGCCGGGTGCCACGCTGAAGGAGATGTCCTTGAGATCGGTGCCGAATGCCTGGTTCGAGCGCACCGTGAGCTGGTCCACCACCAGCCGCGGGGCGGTGTCCGGCCGCGATACTCTTGAGAACTCCTGGGTTTTGAGCTTGGCCTTGATCATCAGCTCGGCAAGTTCGCGCGCGGTCTTTTCCGCCGGGCGGCAATGCGCCACCACTTTGCCGAGCCGCATGATCGTCGCCTCCTGGCAGAGCGCGCGGATCTCGTCGAGCTTGTGGCTGATATAGAGCACCGAACAGCCCTCGGCTGCCAGCCGTCGCAGCGTGGCGAACAGCTTCTGCACCTCCTGCGGGGTGAGCACCGATGTCGGCTCGTCCATGATCAGCAATTTCGGGTTCTGCAGGAGGCAGCGCACGATTTCGATCCGCTGCCGTTCGCCGACCGAGAGATCATGCACCGCCTGGTCCGGATTGAGCGGCAGGCCATAGCGGGCGGAGATCTCGCCGATGCGCGCCTGGAGGTTCACCCGGTCCTTCGGATGGTTGAGGCCAAGCGCGATATTCTCAGTGACGGTCAGCGCTTCGAACAAGGAGAAATGTTGAAACACCATCCCGATGCCGAGCGCGCGCGCCTGTGCCGGATTCTGAATCGTAATGGCCTCGCCAATCCAGCGGATCACCCCGGCATCGGGTTTCATCACGCCGTAGATGATTTTCACCAGCGTGCTTTTGCCGGCACCGTTCTCGCCGAGGAGCGCGTGGATCTCATGCCGTCCGATGGTGAGATCCACATGGTCGTTGGCAAGACACCCGGGAACCCGCTTCACGATTCCCTGCAGCGTGAGGAGCGGAGGGGCGTTTGCGCGCGCTGGAGAGTCTGATTCCGTGTCCACGGGAAACCTTACGGCAAGTTCCGTGCCACCGGCCGCTCGCCGTGAAACTCCTCCTCCCGGTAGGCATAATAATCGGCCAGGACCTCGGCGCTGTCGTCGATGAAAAGCTGCGAGGCGAGACCGTAGACCAGCCGCGGCGCGGCATATTTGAAAC
>JAJYAF010000279.1 GCA_021779655.1 Pseudomonadota bacterium | reverse complement strand
GATGGGCCCGCTTGCCAATGACCGGCGGATTGCCGCGATGGAGAGTTTCATCGCCGAGGCCGTGCAGAAGGGAGCGAAAGTCGTCACCGGCGGCAAACGGCGCGGCAATAAGGGCTATTTCTTTGAACCGACCGTGCTGACGGATGTTCCCACGGATACCCGGGTGATGCGGGAAGAGCCTTTTGGCCCGCTCGCGCTGATCCGGCCGTTCGGCACGTTCGACGAGGCGATCAAGGAGGCGAACCGGCTGGCTTATGGCCTGGCGACCTATGGCTACACCCGCTCCGCGGCCCGCGCCGCGGCGTTGGCGGCGGAGGTCGAATCCGGCCTTGTGGGCATCAACCATCACGCCGTGGCGCTTCCCGAGACACCGGCCGGCGGTGTGAAAGACAGCGGTTACGGCTCGGAAGGCGGAGCGGAAGGGCTGGAGCCCTATCTCGTAACCAAATTCGTGTCGCAGAGCTTCGGCGAAATCTGACCCGAAACCTCACCGGCGCGATCGTCCTTCAGGGAAGGCGGCATAACACCGGTCAGCCTCAAGGCTGACCGGTCACGCGCGGGGTTGGCGGGGCGGCCGCGCGCCAAAATCACGCGCGGGGTTGGCGGGGCGGCCGCGCGTCAAAATCACGCGCGGGGCTGGCGGGGCGGCCGCGCGCCAAAATAAAATGCCTAGCTCCGCCTTTCCGGCGCGTGCTGCCGCGCGCGGGCCGCCTTCCCCATGGGGGTGCGGTAGCGAGGCGCCGGATTGGCCGCCACCAGAACATGCCAGTGACGAAGGATCAGCCCGATCTTCTCGAACACCATGGCGAGGTCCGCGAATTCCCGCTGGACACGCAGCCGCTGCGCCAGTCCTTTATGTGAAGGCTCGCCCGCGATCAGCCGCGCGCCGGCGGAGACACGCAGCACACCCATGAACGGCTCCGCATCCGCCGCCGCGCCGGGCGGCTGTGGCAGCCGCACCGGCTGGCCGATATGGCAGATGCGCGAAGCCGCGCGCTCTCCGGGGATGAGTTCGGAAAGATCCGCATTCAGCCAGAGATAAACCGCGCGCGCTTCGTCCGGGGTGAGACAGCGCCCGGGCGCGTGCGGCGCCCGCAGGGAGAAGCAGAAAATGCTGGGCAGCCCTTCCCAAGGTTCTTCTGATAATTCCTCATTACCGCATCCGGCCGCGGGGAAGCGCGAAATCCGCGGAGGCGGCAGCAGCGCCAGGGCCGGGTTCGCCGCGATCGCGTCGCGCACCACGGCGCCGAATCCCGCCAGGATTTCCGCGAAGCGGGCCGCCGGCACCCGCATCAGCGCCCGCATTTCGGCAAGCGCCGCATGCCAGCGCAAGGCCAGGCCATAATTGCCCATATCCGGCAGCGCCGCCGCCGCCGCGCAGCCTTCGGGAAATTCATGGCGTCCGAAATAGGCCGCGAGCCCCTCCGGCAGGGCCGCCTTGCGCAGCCGCCGCGCCGCCGGCTCCGGCAACAGCAGCGCGCCGGCGAAAGGCGGTCCGGTGAAGAATTTCGATCCGGTGATGAGCACAACCGCCCCCAGCCGCAGATACGCCCGCACCGAAGCCGGGGAGAGCCGGGTCTGGCAGGCATCCACCACGATATCCAGCGCCTCGCCGTGTTCCGCCCGCATGCGCGCGAGAAACGCCGGCCTCGGCGCGAGCAGCCCGGTCTTGGAAAGATCGAGCGCGTGCAGGATCACCCGCTTTCCGGCGGCCATGCCGGCCGCGATCGTTTCGGCAAGCTCCGCCTCCACCAGGTCGATGGCGCGTTCGGCGCCGCTGGCATCCCGCAGGGCAACATTGGCAAGCCCGGTATCCGGCCGGAACCCCGCGATCGGCGCTTCGCACGCCACGGCATGGCCGAGCGCCGTGTCCACGGCGAAATGCACCCCGCGCGCCGCCATCGGCACGCCGCGCCCGGTTTCTTCCGGAGCGATCAGGATATTCAAAATCGGTCTGCCGGCGCCGCCCAGATGCGTGAGCGCCAGCGCCAGCAATTCGGTATCCGTGCCGGAGGCGGCCAGCACCACGGCGGTATCGGCCGCGAGGGCATAAACGCGCGCCAGCCCCCGCCGCACCGCGTTGAGCGAGGCGCGAACGGGTCCACCGCTCCCCCCCGCCAGCATCGCCGCGGTGCGCTTCAGGCGCTCCAGGTCCGCCGCCAGATATCCGCGCTCGGAAGAAGAAGAAGCCGTGGAGGACGCGAAGGTCACGGCCCAGGGGCGCGGCCTGTGGCTGCACCCATAGCCGTTGAGCGCCGAGCGCGGATCGCGTTGCAGCCGGATATCGCCGCCGGTTTCCATCAGCGCATCCGCCGTTCCCAGCAGGTGCCAGATGGACCGGATCAGCGCGATCTCTCCGGGCAACGCGGCGGCGCCGGAAATTTCCACGGCGATCCGCGCGAGCATTTCCGGCGCCGGGACGGCATCGCTCCCCATGGCGGCAACCCAGCCGGGCAAACAACCGCGCGCGCCTTCCGCCGGCACGCCGCTCTCGGCCTGGATGAACAAGGCCGCCGCGCGCGCCGCGGCCAGCACGGCGGCGCCGGGCGCCACACCCGGGCGGCGGCGCAGCCAGGCCAGTTCCAGACCGTACCGCAGATGCAGATCCAGCAGATGCGGAGGCGAAAAAGCCGCCGGCGCGAGGATCAGTCTATGGTCCGGGGTCACGGCATAAAGCGCCTTTCCGGGTGGTGTGCCGATCTCCACCGCGATCCGGTGAAATGCCGCGAATTCCGGCTGCGTCCGCGCCGCGGCAACGGCGATCTGCCGCTCGGTGCGGCGCAAATTGGCAAAATCCACGTCCCTGCCTCCCATGGTGCCGGATTCTACCTTAAACGGGCCACGCCCGCCAAATCCCCCTGGCAGAAGCGTCTCCGGTCATGCACGGCCAGAGAGGCTGGCCCGAGCCGCGCGCGCCTTGGTTGACATGACGCGGCGCACAAGTTTTACGAAACCACCCGTTTTTCCCAGGAGCATTTCTTGGCCGCCTTCAACACTGAAACCGTGCTTTCCGTCCAGCACTGGACCGATACCCTGTTCAGCTTCACCGCGACGCGCGACCCCGGTTTCCGCTTCATCAGCGGCCAGTTCGTCATGATCGGCCTGGAGGTCGATGGCCGGCCCCTGGTACGGGCCTACAGCATGTGCAGCGCCCATTATGAGGAAAACCTGGAATTCTTCTCGATCAAGGTGCCCTCCGGCGAACTCACCTCCCGGCTGCAACACCTGCGTGCGGGCGATCAAATCCTGGTCGGCCGCAAGCCCACGGGCACGCTGATCCAGGACAATCTCCTGCCCGGCAAAACCCTCTACATGCTGGGCACCGGCACGGGCCTTGCTCCGTTCGTCTCGATCATCAAGGACCCGGACACCTACGAGCGCTACGATCGCCTCGTGCTGGTCCATGGCTGCCGGGCGATCGCGGAACTGGGCTATGGCGAGGGGATCGTGGACCGGCTGCGCGAGGACGCGGATTTCGGGGATCTCGCCCGCCGGAAGCTCCTCTATTACCCCACCGTCACGCGCGAGCCGTTCCGCAATATGGGCCGTGTCACCACCCTGCTGGCAACCGGCCGCCTCGAATCGGATCTCAACCTTCCGCGCCTGAACCGGGAGAGCGACCGTGTGATGCTTTGCGGCAGCCCGGAGATGCTGCGCGACCTCGCGCAGTTTCTGAAAGACAGGGATTTCGTGGAAGGAAACCACGCGGAACCCGGGCATTTCGTTATCGAAAAGGCATTCGTCGAAAAATAGCTCTGGACGAACCGCCCGCGCCCGGGAAATCGCCTATCCTTCCATATCGCGCGCGATGGACCGCAGCACCCCCGGTGCCCGGGCCTTCACCACGGTAAACCATATCGCGCCCGCGAGCATGTAGGCGAGGAAGATGGGCGGCAACCTGTCGAAGGGCGGCGGCGGGTAGGGATACACGATCGAAAAGATCACGAAGCCCATCATCACCGTCCCCGCCAGGGCGCAGATCACATGGACCGGCCTCAGCCTGCCCGAGCGCATCAGCTCCACCGGAGCCGTGACGCATACCGCGAAATACACGATAACGAAGCCATAGGTGGCGAGCGTCGCGGTCAGCCCGAAGGCATTCAGCAGCCCGAGCGGCAGCGTCGCCAGCGTGATGACCAGCGCGATGAGGCTGGACATCAGAACCGCGACATGCGGCGTCCGATG
>JAJYAF010000278.1 GCA_021779655.1 Pseudomonadota bacterium | reverse complement strand
CAGTGTTGCGCGCGGATGACGCCTGGGCGAAAACCGTGGCCCAGGCGATTATCGCCGCCATGGAGCGCTCCCGCGAGCTCGCCGGTTGATGGACAGGGGAGGGGCGCGTTGCTACATCCCGCGCGTTGCGCCCAACGCACGCAAATCCCCTGACCGGAAAGCATCGGAATGAAGATCGTCGCCTGCAACAGCAACCGCCCGCTGGCCGAAGCTGTTGCCGCCGCCTTGAATTTGCCGCTTACCCGCGCCTCCATCCGGCGCTTCGCCGACATGGAGGTGTTCGTCGAAATCCATGAAAACGTGCGAGGTGAGGATGTTTTTGTCATCCAGTCCACCTCATATCCAGCGAACGACAATCTCATGGAATTGCTGATCACGCTGGATGCGTTGCGGCGCGGCTCCGCCCGCCGAATTACCGCCGTGATCCCGTATTTCGGCTATGCCCGGCAGGACCGCAAATCCGGCCCGCGCACGCCGATCTCCGCGAAGCTGGTCGCCAATCTCATCACCGAGGCCGGCGCGAACCGGGTGTTGACGATGGATCTGCATGCCGGGCAGATCCAGGGCTTTTTCGACATCCCGGTGGACAATCTCTACGCCGCGCCGCTGTTCACCCGGGACATTCTGGAGCAGTTCGCCGGCCGGGAACTCACGGTCGTCAGCCCCGATGTGGGCGGCGTGCTGCGCGCCCGCATCATCGCGCGGCGGCTCAACACCGACCTTGCCGTCATCGACAAGCGGCGTGAACGCGCCGGCGTGTCCGAGGTGATGAACGTCATCGGCGATGTGAACGGGCGGGACTGCATTCTGGTGGACGATATCGTCGATTCCGGCGGCACGCTGTGCAATGCCGCGGCTGCCTTGCTGAGCAACGGCGCCCGTTCCGCCAGCGTTTACGTCACGCATGGCGTGCTCTCCGGCGGGGCGGTCGCGCGGATCGCTGCCTCGCCGATCAAAATGGCGACGATTACCGATTCCATCGCCGCCACCGAAGCGGTGAGGCTTGCGCATAACGTCCGCCAGCTTACCATAGCGCCACTGATGGCGGAGGCCATGCGGCGTATATCCGATGAAACCTCCGTGAGTTCCCTGTTCGAGTGATTGGGAGGATGAAACATGAAGCTCTATTACGCACCTGGCACCTGCGCGCTTGGCATCCACATTCTGCTGGAAGAAATCGGCAAACCCTTTGAATTGCACCGGCTGGATTTTGCCAAACGCGAGCAATACAGCCCCGATTTTATGGCCGTCAATCCGAAGTCGAGGGTACCGGCGCTTCTGCGGGACGACGGCAGCCTGTTGACCGAACTGCCGGCCATCGCCTGGTATCTGGCGCGCTCCAACCCGCAGGCCAAGCTGTTGCCGACCGATATCGAGGGCGAGACGCGGACACTCGAGATCATGGATTACATGGTGGCAACCCTGCATATGCGCGGCTTCAGCCGCATCTTCCGGCCGGAAAATTTCGCGCCTTCGCCGGACGACCACGATCGCGTGCGGCAGGTCGGACGCGAAACGGTGGAGGCGGGCTTCACGCTGATCGCCGCGCAACTGCGTGGCAAGGACTTCCTGCTGGGGCAGTATTCAATCGCGGACATGACATTGTTCTTTCTGGAGTACTGGGCGTCGCATCGCGCCGGCATGGCGCTGGCGCCGGAACTGGATGCGCATTTGAAGCGCATGCTGGCCCGGCCGGCCGTGCAGCGGACATTGGCTGCCGAGGGCCTTGCCTGATTGCCGGGTTCGCCGGCGCTACCACGCAAGCCGTTCTGGTTTCTGCGCCATGGCCAGACCGATTTTAACCGCCAGGGCCTGGCGCAAGGCATGGTGGACATGCCGCTCAACGAAACCGGCCGCGCCCAGGCGCGCGAGGCGGCGACTCTGCTGGCGGATCGCGGCATCATCGCCATTTTCTGCTCGCCGCTGCAACGCGCCCGGCAGACCGCCGCTATCGTAAACGAGACGCTGCATCTGCCAGTGACTTGCGAGCCGGAACTGCGGGAAGCGGCCTATGGCGAGATGGAAGCCCGGCCGATGGCCGAATGGTTTCACCGCTGGATCGCCGGCGATTTCACCCCGGCGGGTGGAGAGAGCTTCGCAGAGCTGGGCGAGCGGGCCGCTCAGGCGATGAGAAGTATTCTGCGCTCGCCTGGCCTGGCGCTCGTCGTCGCCCATGGCAGCCTGTTCCGGGGGCTGAGAAAGCAGATGGGCATGCCCTATACGCTGCCGACCCCTAACGGCCAGCCGCTCTATTGCGAACCTTTGGCTGCGGGCGGCTGGCGGATTGGCAGTTGAGCGGAATGCCCGCTTCATTCAGAGTGCGAGCGTGACCGCCACGGGCACATGGTCGGAAGGCTGGCCCCAGTTACGGGCGGATTTCAGAATCTCTTGCGAATGCAGGCTGGGCGCGAGATCATGCGAGACCCAGATATGGTCGAGCCGGCGCCCCCGGTCGGAAGCCTGCCAATCGCGGTTGCGATACGACCACCATGTATAAAGCTTCTCTGCCGGCGGGACGAAATGGCGCAGCGCGTCGGTAAAGCCGGCCGCCATCCAGGCATTCAGCCCTTCAATCTCCGGTGGCGTATGGCTCACCACGGTGAGGAGCTGCCTATGGCTCCATACGTCGTTTTCCAGCGGCGCGATGTTCAAATCGCCAAGCAGCACGGTGCGCAGCGGCGGCGAGGCCAAGAAATAAGCGCGCGCCTCGGCGATGAAGTCGAGCTTATGGGCGTATTTGGCATTCTGCGAACGATCGGGGATGTCCCCTCCGGCGGGAACGTAGAAGTTATGGATCAGGATCGGGCCACCCGGCGTCTCGATCCCGGCGGCGATATGCCGGCAGTCGGTCTTCGCGCACCAGTCCGGCATGTCGGAGAGCAGGCGCAACGGCAGCCGCGAAAGAATGGCAACGCCGTTATAGCCCTTCATGCCGCGCATCAGGATATGCGGGAAGCCGGTTTCGCGCGCGAGGTTTTCCGGAAACAGATCATCCGGCACCTTGGTTTCCTGAAGGCAGAGGATGTCCGGGGCCAGCGCGGTAATCAGGCGTGGCAGATGGGCCTGGCGCAGCCGCAGCGAGTTGATGTTCCAGGTGGCGAAGGTGAGCTTCATGCGGAAACTTTATCAGGGGAGCCGGCGCAGGTGCTCACCGGCCGGAGGGAATCGGCGCCTGGCCCTGATACCGGAACAGGGAATCGGGGAACGGGCCGCCGGGCGTGATATCATAGAGGCTGACGATGGTTTCCCGATTCTGCGCGTCGCGCACGCGCCATTGCCGTAATTCCAGCGGATCGGTGCCGAAGACGAGGGTGAGGCTGCCTTGCGCGGCCTTGCCCGTGCGGATCAAAGTGATGGCGACTTCCCGGGAATTGCGCTGGAGGTCGATCACGGTGGCGGCCCCGGTGAGTTGAATTTTCGGGGCGAGCAGAATGCCAAGCGGCGTTGCCGAAAGCGGGATTTTGGTGGTCTGCCCGAGCGAGGGGTCGTGATAGACCATCAAACCAAATCCCGCGACCAGGAGTTGCGGATCAGGCGGGTCGTACTGGAAGCGTATCTTGCCGGGCCGTTGCAGCCACGTCTTCCCGGTGCGAGTGGAACCGTCAGGCGCGACCTGCAGGAAATTCGCGGAAATCGCGCCGAGCCCATTCAGGTAGTCCTCTACCTGGGAAAGTAATTGCTGGTCCGCCGGCGAAAGGGGATAGGGCGCCGGTTGAGGCGGAGGGCCAGGCGTCGCGGCAGCCGCCCGGTTGGGCGCGAACGGCCCACGCTCGTACAAAACGAGACCGAAGCCACCAATGAAGGTGGTGAACAGACGGCGCCGCACGTGAGGCGCTAGAGTAAAAGCCGGCGCCGCGCTGGCTCAGCCGGCCGCCCGGCGGCTCAATGTTTCGGTCCGGTTGCTGGCGAGGGCATCGGCCATGATGTGCCGGGTTTCGCGCAGGAAGGCGGAGCCTTTGGGCGTGCGCTGCACCAGCACGCTGCGACGGTCCGAAGGATCGACCTTGCGGCGCACATAGTCGAGCTCTGTCAGCCGGTCGAGCGCGCGGGTGATGGCCGGCTTGGAGACGTTGAGCTCTTGCGCCAGACCGCGCACGGTGTGGCCGCCATCGGTCAGATAGCAGGTGAGAAAAACACCAAGCTGACGGGCTGAGAGGTCAACGCCATCGCGGCGAACCAGTGAGACCAC
>JAJYAF010000277.1 GCA_021779655.1 Pseudomonadota bacterium | reverse complement strand
CCGTCGAACCGGCCGCCATCTTCGAGCCCTAGCAGCCCGTGTCTAAAATCACTTCTCCACGAGAATGTTTCAGATTAGAATCAGTCATGGCCATGGGCACGAAGAAGGGGCGGGAGCGGCAAGAAGAGATCTGGTACCACGCCGAGCTGGCCGAGGCGCCCGGACATCCGTTCTATCGGAAGCTGGAAGCGAAGCTGAAAGAGGCGAGCTTCGACGAGTTCTGCGAACAGGAATGCAAGCGCTACTATGCCGATGGCATAGGCAGACCATCGCTGGTTCCGGGCGTGTACTTCCGGCTGATGCTGATCGGCTTCTTCGAGGGAATCGACAGCGAACGCGGTATTGCTTGGCGCGTGGCCGACTCTTTGAGCTTGCGCCAGTTTCTCGGCTACGGAATCGACGAGGACACGCCGGATCATGTCACCATTTCCCGCACGCGGCGGTTGCTCGACGCCGGCACTCACAAGAAAGTTTTCGACTGGGTTCTGGAACGAGTGGCGCAAGCCGGATTAGTCAAGGGGAAGACGGTGGGAGTGGATTCGACGACGCTGGAAGCCAATGCCGCTATGAAGTCGATCGTACGGCGTGATACGGGCGACAACTACATGGGCTATTTGAAAAAGGTGGCGGAAGCCGAAGGGATCGAGGCTGCGGATGCAGCGGCGTTGTTGCGCATGGACCGGAAACGGAAAAAGAAGACCAGCAACGAGGATTGGAAAAGCCCCGCCGATCCGGAAGCCGAGATTACCAAGCTCAAGGATGGCCGCACCGCACTTGCCTACAAGGCGGAACAGGCCGTGGATATGGAGACCGGCGCCATCGTCGCCGTGACGACGCACGGAGGCGCGGCAGCCGACAGCACAACGGTCGAGGAAACGCTCTGCGAGGCAGGCGCAGCGGTGGCGGAGTTGATCGACGTCCAGGACGCAAAGGGCAAATATCCGGTGGCCGATGAAGGCATCGCCGAAGTCGTCGCCGACAAGGGTTATCACAGCAATGAGACGATGGTGGAAATCCGGGAACTGGGCTTAAGAACCTATGTCGCCGAACCGGATCGTGGTCCTCGCAACTGGGATGGCAAAACGGCGGAGCGGGATGCTGTGTACGCCAATCGAAGGCGCATCCGCGGCGAGCGAGGCAAGCGGCTACAGGCGCAGCGGGGCGAGAAGATCGAAAGAAACTTCGCGCACCAGTTCGATACCGGCGGTATGGATCGGTTGTATCTACGAGGCCGCGAGAATGTTCACAAGAGACTGCTGCTCCAAGCGGCGGCGTGCAATCTGGCGCTGCTGTTGAGATCCTTGCATGGAGCGGGCAAACCCAAAGCGGCTCACGACATCAAGTCGGCGGCTATTCTTACGTTCTTGCGGCTTTCCATCGCTCTATTCGAGCCCGCATGCGCGAATCCAGTGATTCGACCCTTACCGCCGCTGGAATTCAACAACCCACAATTCCATCGCCGCAGGACTCGCTGTCTCTCAAAAGGCTGCGTTTAGGCACGGGCTGTTAGGGAACGGGCCGGCAGATCACGTCGCGAAACGGACTCAGAAAAGCAGCGCGACTCCGCAAATAGCGCCTCCGATGACCGCCGCCAGGAAGGAGCCGAGAATGGCCTTGATTTCATACGAGGAAATCAACGCAGGAAGAAAGGCCAGAAGGGCGACGAAATGGGTCGCCGCGAGGTTGGCGCCGAAACAGACGCAAACCGCGATGAGCCAAAGCCACCGGCTTCTTCCCGTTCCCACGGATGCCCGGCCAAGGCAAAGGAAAACCGCAAACGCGCCGCCGGCGCATACCAGCAGCGCCAGCGCGAGCAGCGGCGGATCAAACAAGCTCGGCCAATCGGACAGGCGGAAAGAGGCCAGACCCACGAATCATCCTCTGTGACGAACATTCGACCGCGATTCGTCAATCGCGCGGCATTGGGCAAGCCTGCGCGCAAGATGATTTATAAAACGTCAACAATCACATAGGCATGGCGTTAAGACCCGGAAAGCCGCCGCGCCGGCATGCCAGCCCGCCAGGTGGTAGGATCCGGAAATCAGCCTGACGCGGATCCGAACGGGCCGGATCCGCCTTTTGCGGCCGCTTTTTCCGCGTCATACCAGCCCGCCAATTAATTGACTCTCCAGGACAGCTGGCGGGCTGGCATAAGGCTTTGATTTCGCGCGCGGCCGCCCCGCCAACCCCGCGCGCATACCAATCCGCGTTTTCGCGGATTGGTATCAGACGGCGGGCGGCTCCAACTTGCCTGCCAGGTCGCTCCTGGCCGTGTGCAAGCTCCGCCAGCGTTGCAATACCGCCTCACGCGCCGGCACGGCATCCTGCAGGCTGGCCATGATCAGACGGTCAATGACATTTCGGCGAAGTTCGGCCTCACGGGCAATCGTATTCGGCATTTAGGCCTCCAAGCAAAGGGTCAAACGAAACTTCTCTGACATTTTCCAAAGCTGGCTGTCTCGGAAGGCGGAAATGGGGCACCGATCGAGCGTTATTAAGGCATGATAACGAAAAACCTTCCACAAAAAAAATATCTTTTGTTAATTTTTTCCGCGGGAATGCTCGGCCCGGCGCGGCCAGCTGCGCGGGCTCTGGAGGCGGCTGCCTCCAGCTGATACACAAGCGTTTGGCGCCGGCAGCCTGGGCGCCCGAAGGCGAGTGTCCGGAGCGGAAAATGTCTCGGTTGAACGTGGCGGTCCAGATGGACCCGATGACGACGGTCGATATCCATGGCGATTCCACTTTCGCCCTGATGCTGGAGGCGCAGGCGCGCGGCCACAGGCTGTGGCATTACGAAGCGCCCGCGATGTGGCTGGACGGCGCGGTGCTGAAGGCGCGCGCCCATCCGGTGAGCGTCTGGCGCCGCCCCGGCGATTTCTACCGATTCGCCGAGCCGGAAATCCTGCTTCTCGCCGAGATGGACGTGGTCCTCATGCGCCAGGACCCGCCGTTCGACATGGCCTATATCACGGCCACCCATCTGCTTGAGCATATCCACCCGAAAACCCTCGTGGTGAACAACCCCGCGGCCGTGCGCAACGCGCCGGAGAAGCTGCTGGTGATGCGCTTTCCCGAACTGATGCCCCCCACCCTGATCGCCAGGGACAGGGCGGCAATCAAGGAGTTCCGGGCGAAACATGGCGACATTGTCATAAAGCCGCTGTTCGGCAATGGCGGCATCGGGGTTTTCCGGCTGAAACCGGAAGACGAAAATCTCGGCTCGCTCCTGGACATGTTCTTCACCCAATCGCGCGAGCCGCTGATGATCCAGCGCTACGAGCCCGCCGTCCGCGCCGGGGACAAGCGGATCATCCTGATCGATGGCGAGCCGCTCGGCGCGTTGAACCGGGTTCCCGCGGAAGGCGATTCGCGCTCCAACATGCATGCCGGCGGCCGGCCGGAAAAAACCACGCTGACCGCGCGGGAGAAGATCATCTGCGAGACGATCGCCCCGGTGCTGAAAGCGGAGGGCCTGTTGTTCACGGGCATCGACGTCATCGGCGACTATCTCACCGAAATCAACGTCACCTCCCCCACCGGCTTGCAGCAGGTCGCCCGTTTCGACGGGATAAACCTCGCGGCCACGATCTGGGAGAAGATCGAGGCTCAGTGCCGCTGAATTGCCGGCGGAGGCCGGCAGGCCGGCGGCCAGCGTGCGGACCGCCGGGCGCCCGCGCTGATATCAGGTTTGTGCGAATCGTAGCGCGACCCCGGGGGAGACGTGGAGATCAGATCGTGCCCCTGGTGGCGGTGTAGGAGGCCGGTAATCGGCCCGCCGATCGTCTGGCGGAGGCGCTCGCAAATCACCTCATCGGTTTTACCGGAAAACCACCAAATCCGCCGAAAGAACATGGGGTTTCGCAATAATACCAATCCGCGAAAACGTGGATTGGTATGCGCGCGGAGGTTGGCGGGACGGCCGCGCGCCAAATCAAGGCCTTATCCCAGGCCGCCACCTGTCTGGAAGAGACAATCAATTGGCGGGCTGGGCGATCCGGCGCAATCCGCTCGATATCCCCATGGATACGCACGTCGCCGGCGGCGGCTCCCCCGCGGCGGTATTTCCTTCACAATCGCAACTCCGCCTAGTAGTAACGCTGCGGGGCCATTTTCCTTAAATTTCTGGGCATCGCTCGCCGAGATGTTCTTGGTTTCGTGGCCAACTTCGCAAGTTGATAACAACGCCCACT
>JAJYAF010000276.1 GCA_021779655.1 Pseudomonadota bacterium | reverse complement strand
CGATCAGGCGGTGCGCGAGGGCTGGCTGGACGCGGCGCATGCGGAGCTGATCGACGAGCATGGCGTGCAGATCGCGCCGCTGCATTATCCACATCTCTCGCATGCGGAAATCCACGCGGCGCTGGAAACCTTCTACCGGGAATTCTACTTCCGCCGCTCGAAGATTTTTTCCATTCTGAACGAGATGATCCGCAGCCCGCAAATGATGAAGCGCCGCCTGCGCGAGGGGGTGGAGTTCTTCCATTTCCTGCGCGAGCGTGCCGCCGCCCAGGCGTGAGGACATCGCCGGGAGTTCCATAACCCGGCCGCGATGCGGAAAATCATTTTCTCCGCCGATGATTATGGCCTGACGCGCTCCGTGAACGAAGCCGTGGAGCTTGCCCACAGGCGGGGCAGGCTAACGCAGGCGAGCCTGATGGTGGCCGCGCCGGAGGCGGCGGACGCCGTGGCCCGGGCCGCGCGCATGCCGGGGCTGGCGGTTGGCCTGCATGTCGTGCTGGTGGACGGCGATTCGCTGCTGGGCCACGCCCGGCTGCCGCATATCACCACGCCGGACGGCCGCTTCGGCCGCAACCAGGTAGCGCTTGGCTTTCAATATTTCTTCTCCCCCGCCGCTCGGCGGGAATTGCAGGCGGAAATCCGCGCCCAGTTCCGCGCGTTTGCGGCGACCGGCCTTGCCCTGCACCATGCGGACGCGCACAAGCATATGCAGCTTCATCCCACGGTAGCGGCGATGATGCTGGCCGTCGGCAAGGAATTCGGCTTGCGCCGCCTGCGCGTGCCGGCGGAGCCGCCCGCGGTGTTGCGGGCTTGCGGGGCGCGGGTCTCGCTGGGCGAGCACGCGCTTTATGCCTGGGCGCGGCACTTGCGCGCACGGGTGCGCCGCGCCGGGCTGGAATGCCCGGACCAGGTGTTCGGCATCAAGTGGTCGGGCCATATGACCTATGCCCGGGTAGGCCGGCTGCTGCGCCATCTGCCGGAAGGAGTGAGCGAGATCTATTTCCATCCGGCCACCCGCCGGGACGAAACGCTGTGCGCGTTGATGCCCGGCTACGACCATGAGGCGGAACTGCGGGCGCTACTAGGCTGATACCAATCCGCGAAACGCGGAATGCGCGCGGGGTTGGCGGGGCGGCCGCGCGCGAAATCAAAGCCTTATGCGCGCGGGGTTGGCGGGGCGGCCGCGCGCGAAAACAAAGCCTTATGCGCGAGGCCGCCTTTACCCGGTCGCGGGGTGACGGGGCCTGGTTTTTTTGTTATAATTGGCAATTCACGCAAAGCGCGCCCGCAAATGCCGCGCGTTTTGGTCCCTCTTTTGGCTGGATGATATCCGGGGTTTCGAATGGGCGGAACAGAGCATTATCAGGGGCGGCCCGCCGCCCCTGATGCAGGGAAGCGGGCGAGCCTGCTGAACATTGCGGGACGGCCGGGCAAAACGGCGGGACCGGCGCGAGCGGCAAAAACGGCCAAGCCGGCCAAGGACACCAAACCAACCAAAAGCAGCAAAACAACCATGAAATCCGCAACGCCGGCCAAGCCCGCGAAATCGGCGAGACCCCCCGCAAGACCCCCGGCAAAACCCACCGCAAAGACCCCGGCCAAGATCGCGGCGAAATCCACGGCAAAGAGCCCGGCGAAACTTCCGGCGAAACTTCCGGCGAAACCGGGAGCAAAGGCCGGGATAATGGCTGGAGCAAAACCAACGGCGAAGCCCGCGACCACAGCGCAAGCGAAGCTTGCCAAAAACGGGCAGAAGCCCTCCCCTAAACCTACGGCGGTAACAATCTTGACTGCAAAGCCCAAACCGAAGCCTTCAACCACAATGGCCGTAACCGGCCCCAAGCCGGACGCGACGGCCCCTGCCTCCGCGCCCAAGACCGCGCGAGTATCCGCGCAGGCACCTGGGATAGCACCCTCGGTAACGCTGGAAGCGCCGCGGACGGGGGCGGCATCCCCGCTGTCTGCGATGAGCAGGCCGGCCGCGCCGGACACGCCTGCCAAGACTTCCGCTCCCAAGGCCGCCGCGCCAAGGCCTGCGCCCCAATCAGCGGCAGCCCAACCGGCGGTGCAAGCCGCACCGGCCGCGGTCCAGCCTTCCGCCGCTCCGGCCCTGCCGCCTTCCGGCGTGCCGGCCGGACCGATGCGCCCGCTCACCCCGCCGCGCGCGCCAGCCAAGGCGGAGATTTTCGCGGACGGCGATTTCGTCGTCTATCCTACCCATGGCGTCGGCAAGGTGGAACGCATCGCGGTGGAGGAAATCGCCGGGCAAAGGCTCGAACTCATCCATATCACCTTCGATGAAAACCGCATGACCCTGCGCGTGCCCACCAACAAGGCACGCAGCGCGGGACTGCGCAAGCTGGCCTCCCGCAAGCAGTTCGACGAGGTGCTGGCCACGCTGAAAGGCCGCGCGCGCATCAAGCGCACCATGTGGTCGCGCCGGGCGCAGGAATACGAGGCGAAGATCAATTCCGGCGATCCGTCCGCCATCGCGGAAGTGGTGCGCGACCTGCACCGCAACGCGGGCCAACCGGATCAGAGCTTTTCCGAACGGCAAATCTACGAATCCGCGCTCGACCGTCTGGCGGCGGAATACGCCGCGCTCGAAAAGCTGGACAAGGCGAGCGCGACCGAAAAGCTGATCGCGCATCTGAAATCGGACTGAAAGCGGCAGGGCCGGCACGAAGCCCGCCGGACATACCCTCCGGCGGGCTGGTGCAGGGCTTTCATATCGCGCGCGGCCGCCCCGCCAACCCCGCGCGCATAGGGCTTTGATTTCGCGCGCGGCCGCCCCGCCAACCCCGCGCGCATAGGGCTTTGATTTCGCGCGCGGCCGCCCCGCCAACCCCGCGCGCATACCAATCCGCGTTTTCGCGGATTGGTATTACCTGCCGTATTTCGCGAGCATCGCGCGCAGCGGTGCGGCGCCGGGATTACTTCCCTCCATTTCCACGACGATCTGCCGCGCGTCGAGCGAGGTGCCGTAATAGCTGCGGTCGGTCCCGGAGTCGGCGCCCAGAATCGAGCCGGCAAGAGACACGCCGCCGTATAGCCCCTGCGTCTTGGAAATGGTGATGATATCCGCCTTGATACCGGTGGACATCGAACCGTTCACCCCGGCCCCCAGCGTCGCGATCGTCAGCCCGGCATCGGCGCCGAATTTGAACTGGCTGTTGAGCAGGGCGTCCAGCCCGTTGGTGGTCATGATCAGCATCATCACCTCGGCGTTCTGCACGCCGATTTGCAGGCCGAAGCTCGCGCTGCCCAGCGTGTAGAACGCCGGGTTGGACCAGGTGCCGCCTGCGCCGCGCCCCACCATCACGCAGCCGCCGCCTTCGCCGCCGATGAAGAAGGCGCCGCGAAAGATGCTGGGGCAGATCACCACCGCGCGAGCCTGGCGCAGCAATTGCGCGGCCTGCGTACCGGGGGCGCCCCCCATGATATCCTCCAGCGCGAGGGTGGCGCTGTCCACCTCGTGCTGGGGCGAATCCGCGAGCGCGGGTAGCGGTGTGAGAAACGGCGCGATCAACAACGCGGCGATGGGCAACAGGCGTTTCATAGCAAGCTCCATGTCAGTTTGTTCTGCTCAGTTTGTTATAGTATCGAGTCCAAAATTCATAATATACTCAAAGACTTATCATACATCCCCCAGGTCCCGCCCGCACCGGCCGGCCGATCGGGAGACCGGGTTGATTTGTGAACCGGAACGAGAAGGTCAAGTTGATAATTGTTCATTGAGCGACACCAGCCGCCAGGCGGCATCCTGCCGCTCCAGCCGCGTGAGGGAAATATTTTCAACGGAGAGAGACAAAGCCTGGTGCGGGGTGAGGCCAAGCGCGTAGGCGCAGGCGGCGCGGATGGCGCCGCCATGGGAAATGATGATCACGTCGGGGCGGCGGCTTTCCGATGAAAGCCGCTCCATCCCCGCCGCCACCCGGGAAATAAGGTCCTGGAAGCTCTCGCCGCCGGGCGGCGTTTCGGCGGCATGGATCGGCCAGAACGGGTGCCTGTCCTCATGCACGCGGGTTGCGAATTCGGCGATCGCCCGGCCCTGCCAGCGGCCGAAATCCTGCTCGGCAAAGGCTTTTTCCACGCGCGGCTCCCCGGCCGGATAGCCCGCGCGGACCAGCGCCTCGTAGGTCAGGCGGGTGCGGGAGAGCTGGGTGATGACCACATCCGCCGGGCGCGGCAGGCGCGCGG
>JAJYAF010000275.1 GCA_021779655.1 Pseudomonadota bacterium | reverse complement strand
GCCGCCGCGTGCCGCGCCAGGGCAGCGGGAACATCCGCCGCGTCGTCGGCAACCAGGGCGAGGTCGGCGCCCTGCATCTCATCGGCCTCGGTGGCGATGCTGCCGGTGAACGCGCCGGCGCGCAGATTGGCCAGAACCCGCCGCCCCAGCACGGTGGCGCTGCCGCTCAGGCTGACCGATTCGGGATGGAACACGCGCGCCGGATCGAAATGCCGAATTGCTGCAACCACCATCGATGTGTCCCCTGTCCTGCGTCTTATACACGTTCATCCACAGGACTATCCACTGCCCCGACTCAGCGGTTCAGGCTATGATGTAGATCATGAATTCCATCGACACTCCGCTGCTGGGCCTCTCCCAGCGGTTGCCTCCCAGCAATACCCAGGCCGAGCAGGCGCTGCTCGGCGCGCTGCTCGCCAACAACAAGGCCTATGAGCGGGTTTCGGAGTTTCTCTCGCACGAGCATTTCGCCGATCCGGTGCACGGGCGGATTTTTCAGGCCATCGCGCGGCGCTGCGAGGCAGGGCAGATCGCCGATCCGGTAACCCTGCGCGGTGAGTTCGAGCATAGCGGCATTCTCGATGAGGTGGGCGGCACAGCCTATCTGGCGCAGCTGCTCTCGGCCATGGTGGGCATCATCAACGCCGGGGATTACGGGCGGTTGATCCGCGATGCCTGGCTGCGCCGTCAGCTCATTGACATCGGCGAGGTCGTGGTCAACCGGGCATTCGGCGCCGAGCCGGAGCTGGACGGCGCAATGCAGATCGAGGCGGCGGAGCAGACGCTGTTCAATCTGGCGACGCAGGGCGGCGCCGAGGGCAAAGGGCTGACCTTCAAGGAGGCTCTGGCCGCCGCGATCGAGAATGCCTCCAAAGCCTTCCAGAACCAGGGGTCGGTCTCCGGGCTCGATACCGGGCTGCGCGATCTGAACAAGCGCACCGGCGGCATGCACCCGTCGGATCTCATCATCCTGGCCGGGCGTCCTGGCATGGGCAAGACCGCGCTAGTGACCAAAATCGCCTTCGGCGCGGCCAAGGCGCTGCTTGCCAATGCGCGGGTCGATAATCCCAACGCCATGGCCAAGGGCTGCGTGGCGATCTTCTCGCTGGAAATGAGCGCCGACCAGTTGGCGACTCGTCTGCTCGCCGAGGAGGCGCGCGTCTCGGCCGATAAAATCCGCCGCGGCGAAATCTCCGCGCGTGATTTTGATAATTTCGTGAAGGTCAGCCGGGAAATCTCTGACATTCCGCTGATCATCGACGACACCCCGGCGATTACCCTCTCCGCCCTGCGCACGCGTTGCCGCCGCCTGCAGCGCACCAACGGGCTCGGGCTGGTGATTGTGGACTATTTGCAGCTGATGCGCCCGGCGGCGGGCACCAGGCCGGAGAGCCGGGTGCTGGAAATTTCGCAGATCACCCAGGGGCTGAAAGCCATCGCCAAGGAGCTTGCCGTGCCGGTGATCGCGCTCTCCCAGCTCTCGCGCGCGGTGGAGAGCCGCGATGACAAACGCCCCCAGCTCTCGGATCTGCGCGAATCGGGCTCCATCGAGCAGGATGCGGACATGGTGATGTTCATCTACCGCGATGAGTATTACCTGCAGCAGAAGGAGCCCAAAATCGTCGCCTTTGAACGAGAGGACAAGTATCAGGAGGCGATGGAGAAGTGGAAGGCGGATATGCAGAACGTGTACCAGAAGGCCGAGCTGATCCTGGCCAAGCAGCGCCATGGCCCCACCGGCAAGATCGACCTCTTCTTCGAGGGCGAGTTCACGCGGTTCGCCGATCTTGATACCGTTCCCGAATAAGCCCGCGTTTTGACCGCCTTATTGGAAATCGACCTCGCCGCGGTGGCCTGGAACTGGCGCAAGCTGGCGGCGATGCATACCGGCGCCACGGCGGGGGTCATCAAGGCTGATGCTTACGGGCTGGGCGCCGCGCAGGTGGCGCCAAAGCTGCTGGCGGCGGGGTGCCGGCATTTTTTCCTGGCGCATCTGGCCGAGGCTGTGGCCCTGCGCCCGTTGCTGCCCGGTGTGATGCTGGCGGCCCTCAACGGTCTGCGGCCCGAGGAGACGGGCGATTGCTACGCGCAGGGCATCGTTCCCGTGCTGGGCTCTTTGCATGAGCTGGGCTGGTGGCGCGCCGAGGCGGCGTTGCGCGGCGCGGTGCTGCCGGTAATCCTCCAGGTGGATACCGGCATGGCGCGCCTCGGGCTTTCGGCGCCGGAGCTTTCGGCGCTGCGTGAGGATGCGGCGCTGCTGCAAGGGCTGCGGATAGAGTATGTGCTCACGCATCTCACCAGCTCCGAGGAGCCGCGCGCGCCGGTGAATCAGCGCCAGGCGCAGGCCTTTGCCGGGATCATGCGTCAGTTCCCAGGGGTGAAAACCAGTTTCGCCAATACCTCCGGCATGTTCCTGGGGGCTGATTTCGCCTCCGGCCTCGCCCGTCCGGGGGCGGGGCTGTACGGGCTGAACCCCACGCCGGAGGCCGCCAACCCGATGCGCCCCGTGGTGCGCCTGAGCGCCCCGATTCTGCAAATTCATGACGTGGAGACCGGCGGCGCCGTGGGTTATGGCGGCACCTGGGTGGCCAAGCGCCCCAGCCGTATCGCCACGGCCGGCGTGGGTTATGCCGATGGTTATCTGCGCGCGCTCTCCAACGCGGGGACGGCGCGCTTTGACGATACCCCGGTGCCCCTGGTAGGCCGGGTGTCGATGGACCTGACAACATTCGACGTGACCGGCCTGCCAGTCTCCCCCGGCGACATGCTGTGCCTGCTGGGGCCTGGGCATGGGCCCGATGAGCTGGCCCGCGAGGCGGGAACCACTGGCTATGAAATTCTCACATCCCTGGGGCGCCGTTACCGGCGGCGGTATATCGGCGCATGAAGTTCCCCCTTAACATGGTCGCAGCCCTTGGCGCGCTGGTGCTGGGCACGGTCGAATTCGTGGGCGAGCTGGGGATTTTCGCGATCTCGGGCGTCTCGCATGTATTCCGTCCGCCGTATTATCCCCGGCTCATCTGGCGCAGCCTCATGGAAATCGGCTTCTACTCGCTGCCCGTGGTGGCGCTCACCGCGCTGTTCACCGGCATGGTGCTGGCCTTGCAGTCCTACACCGGGTTTTCACGCTTCAACGCGGAGAGCGCGATTGCCAGCATCGTCGTGCTCTCGGTCACGCGTGAGCTGGGGCCGGTGCTGGCCGGGCTTATGGTCTCCGGGCGTGCGGGCGCCGCGATGGCGGCCGAGCTTGGCACCATGCGGGTGACCGACCAGATCGACGCGCTCTCCACCCTGTCCACCGACCCGATGAAGTATCTGGTCGCTCCCCGGCTGCTGGCCGGCGTTATAGCCCTGCCGCTGCTGGTGGGCATTGCCGATATTCTGGGCGTGATGGGCGGGTTCCTGGTCTCCACCGAGAAGCTGGGCTTCACGGCGGGTACGTATCTCATCAGCACCTTCTCGCACCTGCAGGTCGAGGATGTGGTCTCCGGCCTCATCAAGGCCGCGGTGTTCGGCTTCATCATCTCGCTCATGGGCTGCTTCAACGGCTACCGCTCCAAGGGCGGGGCGCAGGGCGTGGGTGGCGCGACAACTTCGGCCGTGGTCACCGCCTCGATCCTCATCCTGGCGCTGGATTATATTCTCACCCAGGTGTTGTTCGTTAAATGACCCAGCCGAAAATCCGCATCCGGGGGCTGAAAAAGGCTTTTGGCGACAAAAAAGTGCTCGACGGCATCGACCTCGACGTGATGCCGGGAACCGGCATGGTCGTCATCGGCGGCTCGGGTTCGGGCAAATCGGTGCTGATCAAATCCATCATCGGGCTGGTAACGCCCGATTCCGGGGTCATCGAGATCGACGGCGAGGATGTGCTGAAAGCCTCGCGCGGCCGGGCCCGCGAGCTGCGCGCCCAGATCGGCATGCTGTTCCAGAACGGCGCCCTGTTTGATAGCCTGCCGGTCTGGGAAAATGTCACCTTTGGGCTGCTGGCGCAGAACAAGATCCGCCGTTCCGCCGCGCGTGACAAGGCGATCGAGGTTCTGGCGCAGGTTGGCCTGGCCGATAATGTCGCCGCCCTCTCGCCATCGGAGCTTTCGGGCGGCATGCAAAAGCGCGTGGCGCTGGCGCGCGCCATCGCCTCCGAACCGGCCATCATGTTCTTCGATGAGCCCACCACCGGGCTGGACCCGATCATGGGCGCGGTGAT
>JAJYAF010000274.1 GCA_021779655.1 Pseudomonadota bacterium | reverse complement strand
GATGGCGATCCGGCGGATGCGCTCGTGCTGGTTTCCGCCGGCGTGGTGCCGGGCGCGGTGATCCGCGCGCGGCCGATCGGGCTGTTGAAAATGCAGGACGAGGCCGGTGGGGACGAGAAAATCCTCTGCGTGCCGCATGACAAGGTGCATCCGCAATATTCGGGCGTTACCGAGGTGGATCATCTTCCCGCCATCACCCGCGACGCGATTCAGCATTTTTTCGAGCATTATAAGGATCTCGAAAAAGGCAAATGGGTGAAGATCACCGGCTGGGCGAACCGCGCCGCGGCCGAGGCGGCAATTCTCGAAAGCTGCAAGCGCGCGGGGAAATAGCGCGGCAAGCGCGCGGGGAAATAGCGCGGCAAGCGCGCGGGGAAATAGCGCGGCAGGCGCCCCGCTTTCTTACGGATACAGCCGGCTTTTTTCCCACCCTCCCGCCGCGCGCCGGAAAACAATGCGCTCATGCAGGCGATAGTCCACGTCCTGCCAGAATTCGCAGACCTCCGGGCTGATGCGCCAGCCGGACCAGAAGGGTGGGCGAGGGATGGAATCGGTGGGGAAGCGGGCTTCCACCTCCCGCAACCTTGCTTCGAAGGTAGCGCGGTCGGCCAGCGGACGGGACTGGGCGGACGCCCAGGCGCCGAGACGGGAGATGCGGGGACGGGTGGCGAAATAGGCGTCCGCCTGTTCGTCGGAGACCTGGGCGGCCAGGCCTTCAATGCGAACCTGGCGTTTCAGCGACTTCCAGTGGAAGAGCAGCGCAACCTGGGGATTCTCGCGAATTTCCAGGGATTTTCGGGATTCGAGGTTGGTATAGAACACAAACCCCCGTTCGTCCCACGCCTTCAGCAGGGCGATGCGGGCCGAGGGCCGGCCGGTGCGGGTGGCGGTGGCCACCGTCATCGCGTTCGGGTCCGCCGGTTCGCTGCTGGTTGCCTCCTTGAACCACAGGGCGAAGGCTGCGAACGGGTCGTTTTGAAATTCGGTCATTTCTGCTGCTCCTTCGGCCTTTGCCCGGAGATGCCGGAACATTGGCTTGCTTCCCATGATGCGGATCAAGCACCCTATCCGGGCCTTGATTGCGGCGGCCAGTCTATGCCACCACCTTCGCATTTCAGCATGCAGGTTGGAGTGAACCAAGATGGCCGATACCGCCGCCCCGATTCCCACGATCAAAGGCACGCTCATGCAGGGGAAGCGCGGGGTCATCATGGGTGTTGCGAACAACCGTTCCATCGCCTGGGCGATCGCGCAGGCCGTCGCCGCGCAGGGCGGCGAGGCGGCGTTCACCTATCAGGGCGAGGCGCTGGAGAAGCGGGTGCGGCCGCTGGCCGAATCCATCGGCTGCGATCTGCTAATCCCGTGCGATGTGGCCAATGACGAGGCGCTGGATGCCGCGTTCGAGACGGTCGCGGCGAAATGGGGGCGGATCGATTTTCTGGTGCATGCGATCGGCTTCGCGGACAAGAATTTCCTGCGCGGCCGCTATATCGACACACCGCGCGCCGCGTTCCTGCAAGCGCTGGATATTTCGTGCTTCTCCTTCGTCGCCGCCAGCCGCCGCGCGGCGGCGCTCATGCCCGAAGGCGGCTCGCTGCTCACACTCACCTACCTGGGCGCCGAGCGGGTGATGCCGCATTATAACGTGATGGGCGTTGCCAAGGCGGCGCTGGAAGCATCCGTCCGGTACATGGCGGCGGATCTCGGCAGCCGGCAGATCAGGGTGAATGCCGTCAGCGCCGGACCGATCAAGACGCTGGCCGCCACCGGTATCGGCGATTTTCATTATATCTTGAAATGGAACAAGTATAATTCGCCGCTGGAACGGAATGTGGAGCTGGAAGAGGTGGGTGACGCCGGGATGTATCTGCTGTCCGATCTTTCCAAGGGGGTCACGGGAGAGGTGCATCACGTGGATTGCGGCTATCATCTGGTTGGCATGAAAAACCCGGCGGCGCCCGATCTCGGCATTACGCCGGATGAATGAACGGCATTTTGCGGGTGGCTGTTGAGCCAGCCATGGAATCGAAATAGCGATGTCGCATAACAGTTTCGGCCACCTGTTCCGTGTCACCACCTGGGGCGAGAGTCACGGCCCGGCGATCGGCTGTGTGATTGACGGCACGCCGCCCGGAATTCCGCTCAGCGAAGCGGATATTCAGCCTTTTCTGGACAAGCGCCGGCCGGGGCAATCGCGCTTCACCACCCAGCGGCGGGAGCCGGATTGCGTGCGGATCCTCTCCGGCCTCTATGAGGGCCGGACCACCGGCACACCGATCAGCCTGCTGATCGAGAACCTGGACCAGCGCTCCAAGGATTATGGTGAAATCGCCAGCCGCTTCCGCCCGGGCCATGCGGACCTCACCTATGAATTGAAATATGGCATCCGCGACCCGCGTGGCGGCGGCCGCGCTTCCGCCCGCGAGACGGCAATGCGTGTCGCCGCCGGCGCGGTTGCGCGCAAGGTGCTGGGGGAGAACGTAAGTATTCGCGGCGCCATGGTGGCGCTTGGCAGCCATTGGGTCGATCGCGGCCGCTGGGACTGGGCGCAGGTTGAAAAAAACGCGTTTTTCTGTCCCGATCCGGTCATGGCGGAAACATGGGCCGGCATTCTGGACGATGTGCGCAAGCAGGGCTCGTCTCTCGGCGCGGTGCTGGAAGTTACGGCAACGGGCGTAAAACCCGGTTTGGGCGCGCCGGTCTACGGCAAGCTGGATGCGGAGATCGCCGCGGCGCTGATGAGCATCAATGCGGTGAAGGGCGTGGAGATCGGCGACGGCTTCGCGGCCGCGGCGTTGCGCGGTGAGGAGGATGCCGACGAGATGCGCGGCGCGGCGGGCGAGGTTGCATTCCTCTCCAACCACGCCGGAGGCATTCTCGGCGGCATTTCCACCGGCCAGCCGATCATCGCGCGTTTCGCGGTGAAGCCCACGAGTTCCATCCTTACGCCGCTGCGCAGCCTTGACCGGAACGGGGCCGAGGTGGAGGTGGCAACCAAGGGGCGGCACGACCCATGCGTCGGCATTCGCGCGGTTCCGGTGGGAGAGGCGATGCTGGCCTGCGTGCTGGCCGACCATCTGCTGCGCCACCGCGCGCAGAATGGGCAAACGCCGGAAACGGCGAGGCTGCCGAGGACGGACGTGTTCCAGGGTAATCAGAAAAGCTTATAGCGTCTCGCTCAGTTTGATTGCCGCGCGGCATCCGGCCTTGATAGCCGCTGTCATCAGCCGGTAGCCGGGCGCCTCGGCCGCCCCGTTCGCAAGCGCGATATCGCGGTGTTCCAGCTCATCGCGGCGGAATGCCTCGATCCTGGCCTTGAGCGCTCCCTCTTCCTCGGGCAGAGCGGCGGCCTGGGCGGCGTAATGCGCGTCGATTGTCTCTTCCACCGCCACGGTGCAGGCCATGGCGGCGCGCGGGCCCAGGGCGGCCGTGGCGGCGCCAAGGGCGAAGCCCGCGAGATTCCAGAGCGGGAGCAGCAGGCTCGGGCGCACCCGGCGCTCGGCGATCAGGGTATCAAAGGCGGCGAGATGCGCCTGTTCCTGCGCCTGCATTTCCCGGAGCATCCCGGCAAGCGGGCCGCCGCCCAGCACCGCGAGCTGTCCGGCATAGATTCGCGCCGGGCCGTATTCGCCGGCATGGTCCACGCGGATGAATTTTTTTTCCTGCTCCGCTGCCGGATCGTTCATGAGGTCCGCCTTGGGCTGGCCACGACATAGCCCAGGAGAGCCAGGGCGGAAACGGTGGCGTAGATGAAATTGAGCATCGCCAGCGAGACCGGCAGATGCGGGATGAGGTAGGTCGGCTCGTCGCAAGGCTTGGCCGGCATTGCCTGCAAGGGGGCGCCGGGCAGGATCCTGCCGTTGCATTCCGGCAATGGGCTGAGCCACCAATGGAATTCCACGCCGACATGCACGAAGCCGATGGCCGCGTCCCCAAGCAGGGCGACCGCGGCCAAACCGAGCAGCACGCGCCCCGGCATTCCCCCGGCCAGCGCCGCCGCGAGGCCAAGCAGAACCACAACGCGGTAGGGCCAGCGCTCCAGAAGGCAGAGCGGGCAAGGGTAGAGCCCCGCGAAATCCTGCAACGCGTAGGCGGATATCAGCGCGGCCAGCGCCACGAAAACCGTAACGATTCCGGCGATCCGGTAGCTTTTGAGGCTCACAGAATGAACCGGCTTAAATCACCCTTGGCGGCCAGCGGCGCCACGCGCTCGTTCACGTATCCGGCATCGACC
>JAJYAF010000273.1 GCA_021779655.1 Pseudomonadota bacterium | reverse complement strand
TTGTCGGCGCCGGGGTGGGCTGGCAGGTCGTGGCCTATGACCCCACCATCCGCAGCCCAGGGGTTGTCTCGATTTTTGATACCAAAGGCAGCTTCGCCTATGATGTGATCGGCGGCATTTCCTATCCGTTGCCGATGGTCCCCGGGCTTTCGCTGGAAGCCGAATACCGCTTCATGCAGCTGGTGGAGAGCCGGAATTTCGACACCTCCTATCCGTACAGCCTGCATGTCGGGCAGGAATCCTCGCACAGCTTCCTTGCCGGCCTGCGCTATCAGATCTTCAATCCGCCGCCGCCGGCTCCGGCGCCCGCCCCGGCTCCGGTTGCGGCTCCGGCCCCGGCTCCGGCCAAAACCTATCTGGTGTTCTTCGATTGGGATAAATACAACCTGACCCCGCGGGCGATGGATATCATTTCCCAGGCCGCCACCGACAGCCGCAGCCAGCAGACGACCCGGATCCTCTGCAACGGCTATACCGACACCTCGGGCACGGCCAAGTACAACATGGGCCTGTCCTGGCGCCGTGCGAAGGCGGTGGCGGCTCAGCTCGTGGCCGATGGCGTGCCGGCCTCGGAAATCACCATGCACGGCTATGGCGAGACGCATCTTCTGGTCCCGACCGGACCCGGCGTGCGTGAGCCGCAGAACCGCCGCGTGGAAATCGTTCTCCAGTAACGCGGATTTTCGTTCCTTGCGTAAAATGCCTGGCAGGAACCCTGCTAGGCATTTTTGCTGTCATCCATGCGCTTTCGCACGCGATCGGTTCAGGCTGGCATGATCATGCGCCAACCCGAACCGTGAATGGCCACTGAGATATCGTTGAGTTTGGAGGCGGCTTTCGTCTCCGTGTCCGGCGCCACGGGCAGCGTGGTTTCCGGCATTCCGCCAGCCGGATTATTGCTGTCGCCCGAGGGAGCCGAGTCTACTATAGAAGATTGGGCCGATAGCTAAGCAGGGCCGTCCGATAGGACTGGTCCTGCTTGCCGCGGTATTCGGACGGCTCGCCTGAGCACAAAAGGAACCTGGCAGCCTTTTGAAGTGCCTGATTTCAGAGCAGCCGCGCATGCGCCGCCTGGCGCTGCTCGGCAACTTGGGCCTTCATGGATTTCTGCAGCTTCTCAAACGCGCGAACCTCGATCTGCCGCACGCGCTCGCGGGAAATGTTGTAATGCTGCGAAAGCTCTTCCAGCGTTGTCGGGTTGTCCTTCAGCCGCCGTTCGACGATGATATGCCGCTCACGCTCGCTCAATGTTTTCAGTGCCGTGGCCAGGAGCGCCTTGCGGCCGTTCAGCTCCTCCCGCTCGGCCATTTCGTTTTCCTGGGATTCGCTGTCATCCACCAGCCAATCCTGCCATTCTCCTTCGCCATCCATCTTGATGGGCGCGTTCAGGCTATTATCGGCGGAGGAAAGCCGGCGGTTCATGTTCACGACGTCCTGCTCCGGAACGTCGAGCAGGTTGGCGATGCGGGTTACCTGCTCGGGGGGCAGATCGCCGTCGTCGATCGCCTGCATCTGGCCCTTCAGCCGGCGCAGGTTGAAGAACAGTTTTTTCTGCGCCGCGGTGGTACCCATTTTCACCAGTGACCAGGAATGCAGGATGTATTCCTGAATCGCCGCTCGGATCCACCACATGGCATAGGTGGAAAGCCTGAATCCGCGATCCGGATCGAACCGCTTGACGGCCTGCATCATGCCGACATTTCCTTCCGAGATCAGCTCGGCGATCGGCAATCCGTAACCGCGATAGCCCATGGCGATTTTCGCGACGAGCCGGAGATGCGCGTTCACCAGCGCGTGCGCCGCTTCATTGTCACCATGATCGCGCCAGGCGCGGGCGAGATGCTCTTCCTTCTCGTGCGAGAGCATTGGAAATTTGCGGATCTCCTGCATGTAGCGGGTGAGGCTGGCATCAGGAGCAACACTGGAAACCATGGAGGCCATATCGGGGAATCTCCTACAATCTATGCCCTGCTTTCCGGCTTCCGGATGACCCAGCCAGCCAGATCGGCAGGAACCTTGGTACTTTGCACCCAAACTCTGTGTATCTGGATTATACCCATCATCCCTTGACTTATATCATCACGAACCGGGGAGACCCCTTAAAAGGCGGTAACCCCTGGGCAAGATTTATGGGAATATCAAGGATATAGAGCCTGTGAGCGGGCGCAGCATAGTCGCCCGGGGCGGTTTTTGTCAAGGAAAATCGGACTTGAGAAGTCCTGTTTCGAGCGCGTGTCTGAGCTGCTGAAAATCCTCCGGCGGAGGGGAGCGAAAGAAAAGCGCTTCGCCGCTTGCCGGGTGGGAAAAGCCGAGTGTTTCCGCGTGCAGGGCCTGGCGCGGGAAATCGAGTGCCAGGCTGTGTGCCGGCTCGGCCAGGTGTTGGCTTGCTGCCGGCCGGCGGCGCAGATAGACCGGATCGCCGATCAGCGGATGGCCGGAATGCGCGAGATGAACCCGGATCTGGTGCGTCCGCCCGGTGGCGAGCCGGCATTCCAGCTCCGCGGCGGCTGCGCCGAAGCCTTGCATCACGCGGTAATGCGTGAGCGCCGGTTTGCCGTTGCGGCTCACCACCGCCATGCGTTTGCGCGCACGCGGGTCGCGCCCGATAGCTCCTTCCAGGCTGCCCGAAGCCGGCGCCGGCAGACCCCAGCACAAGGCGCGATAATGCCGCTCGATATCGCGCGCGGCGAAAGCGGCGGCGAGTTTGAGCATGGCTGTTTCGGTCTTGGCCACCACCATGATGCCGGAGGTATCCTTGTCCAGCCGGTGGACGATGCCGGGCCGGCGCTCGCCGCCGATCCCGCTCAGGCTCTCCCCGCAATGTGCGATCAGCGCGTTCACCAGCGTGCCTTCCGGATTGCCGGGAGCGGGATGCACGACCAGGCCGGCGGGTTTGTCCAGGACCAGCAGGAAGCGGTCTTCGTAAAGAATGGGAAAGCCGATTCTCTGGCCGCGCGGGGTAGCGGGCAAGGCCGCGGGCTGGTGCAGCAGGTAGGTGGTGTCCGCCCGCACCGGTTCGGAAGGGTCGGTGGTCACGATCCCTTCACGCTGGACACAACCTTCCAGGATGAGCCCCTTGACGCGGGAACGTGAAAGAGTGCCGATGCGCTTGCTTAGGAATTTGTCGAGCCGCTTCCCGGCCTCTTCCGGGGCGGAACGCAGACGAATGGGGGATTCAGGTATTGGCGGATCGGTCACGGGGCACGGAGGATTTGCGCGGGCTCAAGGCGCTTGTGGTTATACTGGGCGTGCTCGTGATTCTCGGCACGGCGCTGGTTATCGGCGTGGTCATCCACCGGATTTATGGCAAGCGCGGCGGGTTGGCGCCAGCGATTGTTCCGGGCGTCTCGGTTGCGCTGCCGGCGGCGCCGGTGGCGCTGGTCCGGGGTGAACGCATTGCCGGCATCGCCGGGGCCGGCGGCGATTTTGCGGTCTGGGTTACCGGCCCGGCGGGCGACCGGATTCTGTTGCTCGACCCTGCAACGGGGCGGCTTGCCACCGCGCTCACGGCGCCGCGCTAGCCAAGCGGCTCGACACAGGCCGGAAAACGCGATTCGCGGCCGCGCCGACCAACCTTGAGACCCGTAACCAGCCTCCACGAGCGAGAATCTCAATCCTGACAGACCAACCGCAAATGGAAGCGGGGGGAGAGGATGGCGGTTTTACCGTTGGCTCGGGTTGAATTAATTTCCGGCCTGCCTTATTGCGCTCCTGCCTCGTCCCGTTCGTCTAGAGGCCTAGGACACTGCCCTTTCACGGCGGCGACAGGGGTTCGAATCCCCTACGGGACGCCATTTCAGAACAGAACTCTGAACACCGGCTACGCCTGGCTTCCCGCCAGAAGCGGCGACCAGGGTGCGCAGCAGTTCGGACTTCGATCCCATGATGCGGACTTCCTTGTCGGCGACCTCGACGCGCTGAGCGAGGGCACGCAGATGGTCGCGGCGATAGCCGCCGCTGTCCAGCCGGATGCGCTGGCGAGCCGTTCGGGCGAAGGTTCTGACCATATCGGGGCTGACGGCCTGATTGCCGGCATGGTCGAGCGCGGCCTGGGCGCGTTCGGCGTCAGCGCTGGCCTGTTCCCGAATCGCTTTGAGACCGGCGATGCGCTCTTTCAGGCCGGGGGCGTCGAGATCGGCGACTCCGGACTCGATGGCGTCGAACAGCCGGTTGAGTGTTGATTTTCACTGAGATCTGACCCTTTTGCACCGGAATTTTCACTGAGAACTGACCCATGTT
>JAJYAF010000272.1 GCA_021779655.1 Pseudomonadota bacterium | reverse complement strand
GGCGGGCTCGGCGTGATGGGATATGCGCCCACCTGTCCGCCGCTCAGAATGGACGGCCCGCCGCCCGCGAGTCCCGCGTTCGCAGCCTCGCCGGCCGCCTGCCCGAACGGATTGACCGGTACCGGAGTCGCGGAAGCCAGCGCCACCGCCGCCTGGCCGCCGGACTGCATGATCAGCTGCTGCTGCCGCAAATTGCGCGCGGTCTGCAAATCGTCGAGCGCGGCGCCGTTATCGCCCCGCGCCTTGGCCAGAGCGGCGGCCATCATCCACACCCGCGGCTCGTTCGGCTGCAAGGACCGCCCGTCCTGCACCAGCCGGCCGGCGGTTTTCATATCCCCCGCCGCGATGGCGGCATCCACGGCGCCGGACCGGGCGTCCAGATTGCCCGGGTCATTCGCCAGCAGCGCCTGAGCGATCGCCAGGGCCTGCTTGGGCTGATGATCGTCCTGGTACAGGCGCGCCAGCGCCAGGTTCAGCGCCGGATCGTCCGGCGCCCGCTGCAATCCCGGCGAGAGCTGATCATAGGCCTCGGCAAGCCTGCCCTGGCCGGCCAGCCGGTCGGAGGCGCGCACGGCCAAGCCGTCGCTCAACGCGGCAAGCTGGCGCGCCTGGTCCCCGCTCAGCCCGCCTCGGCTCTGCAAATTCGCCACGATCTGCGCCGCCGTCTGGTCCTGCCCGGCGGCGAGCATGGCGCCGGCATAGTTCATCAGCGCGTCCGGGCTGGAAGCGGGGTTGGCGGCGATCGCGGTCTGAACGGCAAGCTGCGCCCCTTCCGGATCACCGGCGTTCACCAGCGCCGTGGCGATCGCCGCGCCACGGGCGCCATCGGGGTCAAGCGCTGCCGCCATGGTCACCAAAAGCTGGCGGGTCAGCACCGGGTTGCCGGCGCCCTGCGCGATCGCGCCATCGATCTGCCGGGCCAGCGCCCCGCGCGCCCGGATGGCCTGCATATCCGGGGTCATCGCCGAGGGCGGCAGCCGCTGCACCAGCGCCTCCGCATCGGCCACCCGGTTGTCCTCCGCGGCGAACAGCGCGGCCGCCTGCAAATCCGCATCCGTGGGTGTGCCGGCGTTCACCAGCTGGTTCATCTGCTCGCGCGCGACGTCCTCCTGGCCCTGCGCCTTCAGGGCGCGGGCATAATCCAGCCGCGCCCATGGATCGTCCGGCGCCGCCACCACCGCCGCCCGGTACAATGCCAGCGCCACCGTGGGGTTGGCGGCAGCCTCGGCCTGCGCGCGCAGCGCCTCCGCCTGCGCGCCGGCCACCAGCGCGCCCTGGCCGTTCGATTCAGCCTGCTGAAAAAGCCGCTGCGCGCCCTGCTGGTCGCCCTGCCGCGCCAGCACCCGGCCAAGCCCCACCAGCGCCGCTCCGTTCCCGGGCTCCCGCGCCAGCACCGCGCGCCAGGAATTGGCGGCCGCATCCAGCTCGCCTTGCTGCTCCTGGGCGTTTGCCAGCATTTCATAGGCGCCCGTGGTGTTTCCGCCGCCGGCGATGATGGCGTTGATCGTCCGTTCCGCCGCCGCGTAATTTCCGGCGCGCATCAGTGCGTTGGCTGTTTGGTACCGCCCGCCCAGTTCGGCGCCGGAGAGGGCGGCCTGCCATTGCGGCGCCTCGGCCGGGTTGGCGGCGATCGCCTGATTCAGCAAAGCGCGCGCGGGGCCGGACTGGCCTTGCCGCAGCCGCACGAGCCCAAGCCCGCCCAAGGCATCGGCGTCGTTCGGGTTGATCGCCAGCGCTGCCTGAAACGCCGACGCGGCCTCCGATAGCCGGTTCGCCTTCAGGGCGGCGAACCCGGCCACGCGGTCACTGCCGGCAAGATCGGCCGGGTTCGGTGGTGGCGCGGCCTTGGCGGCATTCAGCAGGCTCTGCACCGTCTGGTCGTCAGGGTATTTCGCCAGATAGGCCTGGTAGAACGGCACGCTGGAGGTCTGGTCCGGCAGGAAGCCCAGCGCCTGCTTCCAGGCCGAGGCCGCGCCGCGCGAAACCGCCGGAAACTGGGTCAGCGCCGCCAGTCGGCTGATCCCCTGCTGCCGGGCCGAGGCGTCATAGGTCTGCACCGTGGCGAAAGCCAGTTGCGCCTGCATATCGTTCGGGTTCTGCGCCACCCGGTTGCCCAGCGCCGTCACCGCCTCTGTCCATCCTCCCGGCGTGCCCGCCAGCGTTTGATAATATTCCAGCGCGTAATCCGAAGGCGGCGCGCCGTGAAACGCCTGCCGGTAGAGCTGAATGGCTTGCGCATAACTGCCCGATTGCGCGGCGCCGCGCGCGGCCGCAATCGTATCCGGGTTCACCGGATTGGCCGCTTCGGCCACGGCTTGGGTGAGCTGCTGGATTTGCGCCGATGAAGGCTGCAACTGCCGCAGGCTCGCCATGTCCTCCGAAGCCGCGATCGTATCGCCCTCGGCAAGTTCGACCCGCGCCTTCAGCGCCAGCGCGTCGGTATTCGTCGGGTCCAGCGCCAGCAGCCGGCGCAGCGAATCCAGCGATTGCGCGGGCTGCCCCTGTGCTTCCCAATATTTCGCCTGGGCGAGCAAGGCGGAAACGGCCGACGCGGTGGCGGCGTTCTGCGGCCCGCTTGCCGCCTCGGCCGGGTCCACGAACTGCGCCCGCGCGCTGGCGGGGACGGCCAACAGGGCAAGCGCGAGGGCGAAATGCGAGATGCCGCCACGCAACGGTCTCATTGCCGGTCCCGCATGGAAAGCCGGCGCGCGGAGCGCCGGCGCAGCGGCCAGTACAGCCCGGCCGCGGTGATCACGCAGGCGGTAACCAGCAGCAGCAGCATCGCCAGCGGCCGCCCGCGCAGGAACCATGTCGGCCACAGCCATGGCGGGATCCATCCCACCCAGTAGGTCGGCTTGATCCGGTAGGCGGTCGCCACCCCGCCCGCGAGAATGGTAAGATCGCCCTTGATCAGCGGCTGCAACGAAGGATTGCCCAGCGCGTTCACCAGATCATCCACCCCGCGTGAACTCGCGGCCAGCAGGATGATCTGCGTGCGTTTTGGAAGCAAAACAGATCGCGCGCCCATCATCAGCCCGTCATCTCCGCCAAGCTGCGCCTGGAGCACCGCCGCGGCGTTGCGCCGGTCGCCCGCCACCGGATCGCCGAACACCTGGCCGATCTCGTCGATCGGTCCGGGAAGCGGCACGGTCAGGTTGCCGTTGCTGTCGAACTGCACGGGCGTGTCGGCAAGGAATGGCGCCACGTCCCCGGCCTGGGTCATGTTCGCGAGAACCAGCAGGTCACGGTCCGCCACGCCTTGTGTCTCGTCCGGCCGGACCACCGCCACCCGGTATGCCGGGTAGCCCGTCTGCCGGCCGAACCTTCCCATCAGGTCGAGATAGGCGCCGAGTTCCACGCTATCCGGCCTGGCCGGCATCACCACCGCGGTTTTCGAAAGGTCGGCGTAGCGCGTGAAGGGATAGCCGGCGTCGTTGAAGAACCCAAGCTGCGGCTGGCGGGAGAAATGGTAGGTGCCGGTGAAGTCGAGCGTCGAGTTCGGATCGATCGCGAATCGGATATCGTCCGGCACCGCCCTGCAGGCCCCGCGATTGAGCGGCCGCGTGTCGAAGGCGAATTGCAGCTGGTTCTGGGTGTACACGTCATAGGGCGGAATCGTCACCAAGAACAAATGCAGGCCGTTGTTCACGCCGCCTTGGCTGAATTTGCGCAGCCACCCGGTGAGCGTCGGCCGGGGAGCGAGCGACCGGCTGGCCAGATAGGTGCCGTTGATCAGCACATCCAGATGCGAGGCCGCGACATCCAACACCGGCCCCGGCGGCGAGCGGAAATAAACCGTGAGCGGATAGGATTTCTGGCGCCAGTTGTAGAGATCGGGCGAAATCTGGAACGGTACGTGCATCAGCGCGGCATAGCCATTGCCGTTCAGTGTCTGCGGTGCGACCAGTTCGCCAAGGCGCACCTTCCGGTCGGTGGCGATCCAGTTCGGCGCATCGTACGGCCGCCGCGCGGGCAGTACCGGCGCCATCACATTGTCCTGCGAGCCGGAGGCCAGCACGCTGCCCGCCGCCAGCGCCTGCGCCGCGCCGATAACGTCGTCATCGGTGCGCCCGCCGATCACCAGCAGGCTCGATAGCGGGTCGTTCGGATTGGCGATCTCCAGCAGCGTCGGCCCCTGGAACGGCGGCAGGTTGAGATCGGCGGCCCCGTCGCTGCCCGTCGCGATCACCACGGCATTGCCGAATTGCGGCGCGTCGTGGCTCACCGGGAATCTCGCCCCGCGA
>JAJYAF010000271.1 GCA_021779655.1 Pseudomonadota bacterium | reverse complement strand
TTCAGCCGCACGCCAAGATGGCGGATTTGGTCCGTCGGCTCGATGAAGGTGCGGCCGACATAATGATTGCGGATGATGCCGAGCTCGAAGGCGATGCCGCTCTGCTCGGCGAAGCCCATGGCGGCGGGCACCCCGGAATCGGGCACCGGCACGACCACATCGGCCGTGACCGGCGCTTCACGCGCCAGTTGCGCGCCGATCCCCTTGCGCACGCTATAGACGGAGGTGCCTTCCATAACGGAATCGGGCCGGGCGAAATAAATATATTCGAACACGCAGAAGCGCGGGCTCTGGGTGGCGAAGGGCTTGATGCTGCATAGCCCGGAATCGCCGATCGCCACGATCTCGCCGGGATCGACATCGCGGATGAATTCCGCGCCCACAATGTCGAGCGCGCAGGTTTCCGAGGCGAGCACCCAGCCGACCCCGCCATTGGCGCCCGGCATGCGGCCCAGGATCAGCGGCCGCACGCCGAGCGGATCGCGCACGCCGATCAGGTGCTCGTTGGTCAGCGCGACCAGCGAATAGGCTCCAACGACCTGTTTGATCGCATCGATCAGCCGGTCGATCACGTTGGTGTAGAGGCTGATCGCGATGAGATGAACGAAAACCTCGCTGTCCATGGTGGACTGGAACAGGCAGCCGCGGCGGGTGAGCGCCTTGCGCAAGGCATGACCATTGGTGAGATTGCCGTTATGCCCTACCGCGAAGCCGCCGAATTCGAACTCTGCGAAGAGCGGCTGCACGTTTCGCAGCACGGTGCCGCCGGTGGTGGCATAGCGGTTATGGCCAATGGCCCGTGCACCCGGCAGGCTCGACATCACCTTGGCATCGCCGAAATTGTCGCCGACCAGGCCGAGCCCCTTATGGGAGTGGAAGCGCACGCCATCGTGCGAGACGATGCCGGTGGCCTCCTGCCCGCGATGTTGCAGGGCGTGCAGGCCAAGGGCGGTGATGGCGGCGGCGTCCGCGACGTTCCACACGCCGAAAACGCCGCATTCCTCATGAAGCTTATCGTCGTCGGTCAAGCGCACCGGGCAAGAGCACCGGGCCGGTCCAGGTTCCATGCCGGTCGTTTAAGTCTTCGACGCGAGAAAGTCGAGCGATCCGGCCATGCCGGGCCCGAAGTTCACTGCGTGGCCGGCTGCAAGGCGCTTCCGGCCACGGGCTGTTGCATCAGGCTGTCCGCGGAAGGCGGCGCAACATTGGGCAGCGGGGCGATTTTGGGCTGGTAGGCAGGAGGCAGGAGGGCGACCAGCATGGCCGCGCCGGCATGTTCATAGGGAAGGAGGCGGGAGGTGGTGACCGGCGCCGGCCATTCCTGCGGCACCAGGAACAGCGACATGGCGATATAGATCAGGCAGACGATCACGGCGCCGCGCACCACGCCGAACACGATGCCAAGCGTTCGGTCCAGGCTGGACAACGCGGAATCGCGGATCAGCCCGCCGATCCAGGCGCTGACGATGCTCAAGCCGATCAGCACGATCAGGAAGACGACGCCGGCGGAGACGGGAACGATGAAGTTTTTTGCCGAGACAACGCTGGCCACATAAGGCTGCACCAGCGTGTAGCCGCGCAGCGCGGCAAACGCGGCGCCAACCCAGGCGCCCACGCCCAGCACCTCCCGCACGAAGCCCCGAACCAGCGAGAAGAACGCGGAAATCACGACAATGCCGATCGCGGCGCCATCCACCCAGGTCATAAAGTCACCGCCATCGCTTATCGTCCGATCCCCGCGTCGCCCACGTCGCCCTCGGCGCTTGGGCCACGGCGCGCCTGCTTTACCGTGCCGGCAACAACCGCCACAAGATCCGCGAGGTGGCCGATCTCCTGCAACCCGATGCCCGGCGGCACCGCGAGCCGGGCCGTCCCCCCGGCGATGCGCTTGGGCAGCGCGGCGCGGGCGAAACCGAGCTTCGCCGCCTCCTTCAGCCGCAATTCCGCCTGCGCGACCTGCCGAAGCTCGCCCGAGAGGCCGATCTCGCCGAAAAATACCATCGCGGGATCGGTTGGAACATCCTGCAGCGCCGAAATCAGCGCGGCGGCGACAGCGAGGTCGGCGGCCGGCTCGGCCACCCGCAGGCCGCCCGCCACATTGAGATACACGTCATTCAAGGCCAGCTTCAACCCGCAGCGGGTTTCCAGCACCGCGAGCAGCATGGCGAGCCGCCCCGAATCCCAGCCGATGACCGAGCGGCGCGGCGAGCCGCCGGGATTGGGCGCAAGCAGCGCCTGGATTTCCACCAGCACCGGGCGAGAGCCTTCCAATCCGGCGAAAACCGCGCTGCCCGAAACATTGCCGCGCCGCTCGGCAAGAAACAGCGCGGACGGGTTGGCGACCTCGGCGAGCCCCGTGCCGGTCATTTCGAACACGCCGATTTCATCGGTGGCGCCGAAGCGGTTTTTCACGCCGCGCAAAATCCGGAACTGATGCCCCCGGTCGCCTTCGAAATGCAGCACCACGTCCACCATGTGCTCCAGCACGCGCGGGCCGGCGAGCGCGCCATCCTTGGTGACATGCCCCACCAGCATCAGCGCGAAACCCTGGGCTTTGGCCGCACGGATCAGTTCGAAAGCGGCGGCCCGCACCTGCGAGACGGAACCTGGCGCGGAATCGATGCCCTCGGTCCACATGGTCTGGATGGAATCGATGACCACGAGCGCCGCGTCGGGGAATCTGGCAAGGCTCGGCAGGATTTCGCCAAGCCGGGTGGCGGCGGCAAGTTCCAGCGGCGCGCTGCTCAGCGACAGCCGGGCGGCGCGCATGCGGATCTGGTCGACCGATTCCTCGCCCGAAATATAAAGCACGCGCTTGCCGGCCCGCCCGAGCGCCGCGCTGGCCTGGAGCAGGAGGGTCGATTTGCCGATGCCGGGATCGCCGCCAACCAGCACCACCGAGGCCGGGACCAGCCCGCCACCCAGCACGCGGTCGAATTCCGCGATGGTGGTGGCGATGCGCGGCGGCGGCGGTGAACGGCCGGAAAGCCCCACGAATTCGATCCGCCCCGCCGCCCTGCCCGGCCGCAAGCCGCCGGGGAGCGCCGGTTTCGCGGCCTCCTCGACCAAGCTGTTCCATTCGCCGCAGGCCTCGCAGCGCCCGGTCCATTTCGCGGAAACGCTGCCGCAGGCGGTGCAGACGAAATGCGTGGCGGGCTTAGCCATGGCGATGCCGGAGCGCCGGAGCGCGCGGCACCGCGCCCGTCTTCAAGACCAGGACGGCGCGCATCAGCTGGCGCGCCAGCCGTAGCGGGTTCGCAGGAAATTCCGCAACGCCGCCTGATCGGCGGGAGCCAGCACCAGAGTGCCAAGTTCCGCGGCCGTGCCCGGGGCGGCGCGCAATTCCACCGAGCTGGCATCGGCCGCCGCTTGCAGCGCGGTGCTGGCAATCGCGCTGCAAGCCGCCTGTTGCCAGAGCGAGACGGTGTTGGGGTCGGTCAGGCGCGGCAGGGTGACGATGAAATCCAGCCGCGCCGCCGCCGCCGCCGCCGCGTAGGCGGCGCGCAAGGGTGCATCGGCTCCCACCGCGCCATAGACCATCGCCTCGGGCAGGGCGGGGAAAAGCGGGTCCGGACCAATTTTTCCGTCATCGCCCATGCGGCCGAGCGAGAATACCGGCACACCGCCATTGGCGGCGAGCGGCGCGATGTCTTCCGGCACGCCTTCCCCGCATAGAAAAACCGCATCGGCCTCGCCGGCTACGAAAGCCCTGGTTTTCGCGTCCCGGTCGCGCAGGCCGAAAATCGGCGAGACCGGAACGTTCAGGCATTGCAGCGCCAGCAAGGCGGCGAGGTCGCTGCTTTGCGGATCATCGGCCGCGAGCTTGAGAGCGCCGGCGGCGCCGGGCCCCTGCGGCGTGGCGATACCCAGCGCCCCCGGACGGCTGACGAGAACGCCGGAATTGCTCGCCGCCATCACCGGCACCCAATGCGTGGGATCGTAATACACGCGGCTATCGCCCGTAAGCCAGGCGGTGAGCGTGGCGCCGGGGAAAATGCCGGCGGTGGCGCCATCGGGCACGACCAGGGCATCGAAGTGGTTGGCACCGGTAACCCCGTCCAGCCCGCCGGTTGGCTGCGTCTCCAATGTGGCGCCGCCCGGAAAAACCGGGCCGAGCGCGCGCGCGCAGGCATCCGCCCAGCGGCTGATCAGCGCGCCTTGAGGGCCGGCGGCGAGCAGGGAAAGCGGCCCGGGCGCGGCCGCCTGGGCGCGCGGCGCCCAGGTCAGCGCGCGCTGCAGCGCCGCCGCGGC
>JAJYAF010000270.1 GCA_021779655.1 Pseudomonadota bacterium | reverse complement strand
ACCGGTCTCTTATCTCGACCAATCCGCGGCGGTGAAGGACCGCCTAAACCGGATGAAGGCGCGGGATGTGATCCTGCAGGTCGAAGGGCTGACCAAGAAATTTCAGACCGGAAAGAGCGAAGTCACCGCGCTTGACCGGGTTTCCTTCAAGGCTCACCGCCGCGAGTTTCTTTGCATAATCGGTCCTTCCGGCTGCGGAAAATCCACGCTCGTGCGCATTTTGGCCGGGCTGGAAATGGCGAGCGGCGGCCGTGTGCTGCTGGATGGTCATCCCGTGAAAGGGCCGGGCGCCGAGCGTGGCATGGTGCTCCAGTGTTACACGCTGTTTCCCTGGCTAACCACGCGTCGCAACGTGATGTTCGGGCTGCAGATGAACAATATCGGCAAGGCCGAGGCCGCGAAGCAGGCGGATGAATGGCTCGCGCTGATCGGGCTGCAGAAATTCGCCGATGCCTATCCGCACCAGCTTTCCGGCGGCATGAAACAGCGCGTCGCCATTATCCGCGCCCTCGTCAACCGGCCGCGCATCCTCCTCATGGACGAGCCCTTTTCCGCGCTGGATGCGCAAACCCGCGCCCGAATGCAATCCTACCTGCTGGAAATCTGGAAGAAGGTGGACATCACCGTGATTTTCATCACGCATGACCTGGACGAGGCTATCTTCCTCGCTGACCGGATCCTCGTGCTCTCCGCCCATCCCGGCCGGCTGCAGGACCTGATCGAGGTACCGATCGAGCGGCCGCGCCGCCCGGAGCATTTCTCCGCGGCCGAATTCGTCGCAACCAGGGAACGGCTGGAGGCGCTGATCCATCCGCCGTCGATGCCGGGCGATGAGGAAGATACCTATCCTTCCGTTCCACTCCTTTCCGACGTGCGAGATGATGTAGAATAAGTTGTTTGCTAGCATAGCAAAAATTTAACGAGCGGCGCAACTGCTCACGAAATCAATATCGTGCTTAGCCATGGCAGGAGGGCCAGAGCAAGCGGACGTGGTTGCAAGGGCTGTCCGGCAAAGCTACAGGGACGCCATTATGGTCACCGCCCCTGCGTGTTGATTCGGATGATGTGGCCGCGGCTTGCCATCTTGCCGGGGATTATGCTGAGCTTTGGCACCGCTTTTGGCGCGGTTCCCTGCGATCTGGCGAATCCGGCGCAAACGCGACTTGAGATCAGTGTCAGCGGCATGCGCACCACCAAGGGCCGCATCACGATTTCAATCTATCCCGATATCGCCGACGAATTCATGAAAGGCCCCTACAAAATCGGGCAGCTGCATTTGCCGGTGCTGCTACCGGTGACTCGGACCTGTTTCGTCGTGCCGGCGCCGGGTTTTTATGGGGTCGCCTTGTTCGGAGACGAGCTCAGCAACAACCATTTCGAAACCACCGGGCTGGGGCTGCCGGCGGAAGGATACGGGTTCTCCAACAACCCGCGTCTATATTTCGGACCGCCGGGTTTGGCTCGGGTTCGGTTTCGGGCGCATCCGGGGGACAACCAGGTCGATATCCGAATGCAATATTATCCTTGAGCCCGGCGGCGGCGCTACGCTGCTTTTGGCTGCTGGCGGGGCTGTGAGCGGCGCGGTGGCAGCCGGGTCGGTCCGTCTGGTGGAGCTGAGGGGAATCGAACCCCTGACCTCGTCATTGCGAACGACGCGCTCTACCAACTGAGCTACAGCCCCGGCTTCAGGTCCGGCCGTCAGGGCGGCCATCCGGTGCGGGGGCTTCGCGCATCGGCGCGCCCAAGTCAAGCGCGTCCCACCGGATTTGCAATCCGGGCCGCGGATCGGTAGTCAAGCCGGCAACAGCTACACGGGGGCGGGTTCATGGTTGGCGCGGTATTCTGGCTACTGAGCGAGCTTATTCACTTATACATCCTGGCCATCCTCGTCGCCGTCGTGGTCAACCTGCTTATCGCGTTCGGCATGGCCAACCCCCATAACCGCATCGTCTATTCGATCGCCGACTTTCTGAACCGCCTGACCGAGCCGGCCCTGGCGCCGATCCGCCGCTTTCTGCCCGATCTCGGAGGGGTCGACATCAGTCCTGTCATTGCCATCCTGCTGCTGGAATTTCTCTATAAACTTTTGTCCTCACTATATATTCATCTGGTTCTTGCCGGTTCGACCTTCTGATCGTTCTGCCGCCAACTTATCTAGGTGCCGGGACAACATGCAATTTACGGCAAGAGGCGCTATTGGTAAAACAAATCGTCAGGCTGGTGGGCGTCTCGCAGCGGCGGGCATGGTTGGTTGTTGCCCTCGGGTTGCTGGCCGGCATCCTGGGCCTGTGGTACAGTTCAGGGCATCTATCCATCGATTCCGATACCGATCACCTTTTCGCCGCTTCCCTGCCATGGCGGCAAAACCAGATCGCCGATGAAAAAAACTTCCCGCAATTCAATCGGTTAATCGTGGTGGTGGTGCGCGGTAAAACCCCGGAGGAGGCAATCGAAACCGCGCAGGCCCTGAATGCCGCGCTGGCCAGCGATAAAAAAGACTTCTACGATTCCGAGTATCCGGCCAACGATCATTTCTACATCCAGAACGGCCTGCTGCTGCTACCCGAGGACAAACTCGCGAAACTGCTCAGCTCGATCGTCGCCGCCCAGCCCTTTCTCGGGGGGCTAGCCGCCGATCCTTCGGCCAGGGGCCTGTTCGCCGGTATCAGCCTCATCGCGCAGGGCGTCCAACTCGGCCAGGCCAATCTGGCCCCTTATGATGCGCCGCTCGCCAGCGTCGCGCGGAATTTACAGGCTGCGGCCGCGGGCAGGCCCGAGCCCTTATCGTGGCAGGGGCTGCTCGGCGGCAATCTGGGCGGCAGTGCGGAATTCGTCCTCGCGCACCCCGTGCTTAATCAGCACAGCATCGAACCCGGCGGCGTGGCAACCGCCGCGCTGCGGAAAATAGCGGCCGCGCTGCCCCTTGTGAAAGCCGGCCGCGCCACCGTGGATTATACCGGGCAAATCCCGCTTTCCGATGAGCAATTCGCCTCGCTGACCCAAGGTCTCGTGCTCAGCGGGATCGTCAGCGTGCTGCTGATCGCGCTTTGGTTGTATCTCGCTTTGCGGTCCTGGCGTTTGATCGTCCCGATTCTGCTCACCCTAGTCCTCGGTCTCGTGCTCACCATTACCTTCGCGGCCGTCAGCATCCATGTGCTCAATCTTATTTCGGTCGCCTTCGCCATCCTGTTCATCGGGCTGGCGGTGGATTTCAGTATCCAATTCACGGTCCGCCTGCGCGACGTGCGCCATGGCGTGGGGGATCTTTCGCTGGCGATCCAGGAAACCGCCCGCCAGGCCGGGGCCCAGATCGCGTTGGCCGCCACCGCCACGGCCTGCGGTTTTTTCGCGTTCGCGCCAACTGCCTTCATCGGCGTGGCGGAACTTGGCATCATCGCCGGCACCGGCATGGCCATCGCCTTCTTCTGCACGTTGACTTTCCTGCCCGCCTTGCTGCGGCTTTTCGCCCCCAAGCCGGAAGATTACCCGATCGGCCTGCCCTTCGGGGCGGAAATAGATGGCTTCGTCCACCGGCGTCGGCGGCCGACCCTGGCCGTTTTCACCGTCCTGGCGGTTGCCGGCCTGATCGGCGGAATAACGCTTGGCTTCGATGCGAACCCGCTTGACACCAAGGACCCCAATACCGAAAGCATGAAGACCCTGAACGGGCTTCTCAGCGATCCCGACACCAACCCCTTCTATGCAGACATGCTGGTGCCTGACCTGCCGGCGGCGAACGTTCTGGCGGCCAAGCTCTCGAAGCTTCCGGAGGTCTCCTCCGTGATGTCCGGCGCCACCTTCGTGCCGGCCAATCAGCCCGCCAAGCTCGCGATGCTTGCGCAGGCGCAGACCATCCTGGCGCCAACTCTCCAGGCGGCCAGCATTTCACAATCCGGCGCCGCCCCGGTCACGGCCGGCGATATCCGGACCGCGATGCGCCAAGCGCGCGACGCGATCCTCAAGGCAAAGCCGAACCTGCCGGCAAACTCGCCCGTGCTTGCCATCGCCGATGCCATCGACAAGCTTCTCCCGCAAAGCGATGCGCGGATCATGGCCATGAACGCGGCGATTACCCGCTATCTGCCTCTGGCGCTTTCGCGCCTTGCCGAATCGCTGAATGCCCAGCCCATTACCCAGGCCAATTTGCCCCCCCAGATCGCCCGCAATTGGTTTCTTCCCGATGGCCGAGTGCGCGTGGAAGCGCTTCCCACCGCCGCGGCGCGAACAACGAAAGGGCTCGAAGCCTGCGCGAAAGC
>JAJYAF010000269.1 GCA_021779655.1 Pseudomonadota bacterium | reverse complement strand
CCTTTCGAACGCAGCCGGAACTGTTCGCCGCTCTGCGTGCCGGCGGGTATTTTCACCTTCGCCGCCGTACCGTCGATCGTCGGCACCTCGATTTCTCCGCCCAGTGCCGCCTGGGTCATCCGCAACGGCACACGGCAGAAGATGTTGGCACCGTCACGCTGAAAGATGGGGTGCGGCCGGATGGCAACATGCACGTAAAGGTCGCCAGGCGGAGCGCCGCGAAGGCCGGCTTCGCCTTCGCCCGAGAGCCGAATGCGCGTGCCATCCTCCACCCCGGCGGGAATCGTAACGGAGAGCGTCTTTTCCCGCGGCACCGTTCCGGAACCGGCACAGACCCGGCAAGGATTACGGATCACGCGGCCGGCGCCGCCGCAGGTCGGGCAGGTGCGCTCCACCAGAAAAAACCCTTGCTGCGCCCGCACCCGGCCAGCACCCCCGCAAGTGCGGCAGGTATCCGCCGCGGCATTCTTGTCCGCCGATCCGGTTCCACCACAGCTATCGCAGGCAAGGCGCGTCGCGATCCGCACATCGGCCTTGGTCCCGGCAAACGCTTCGGCCAGTTCGATCTCGATCGCGGCACGGATATCGCCGCCGCTCTGACGGTCGGCGCCACGCCTGCCGCCGCCGAACATCTGCTCGAAAATATCGCCAAGGCCGCCTTCGAACCCGAACCCGCCCCCGGCGCCGGCACCGGCACCACCGTTCTCGAACGCAGCGTGACCGAAACGGTCGTAAGCGGCCCGTTTCTGCTCGTCTTTCAGAACGTCGTATGCCTCATTGACATCCTTGAACTGGGCCTCGGCCTTGTGATCTCCCGGATTGCGATCCGGGTGATACTGCATCGCCAGCTTGCGATAGGCCTTTTTCAATTCCTCGGCGGATGCGCCGCGCTGGACCCCTAAAATAACGTAGTAATCCTGTTTCGCCATCGCCGGATTCGGACCTCAAAATCTTCCAGAGGGCAGGATAGATTAAAATGATACGCAAAAGCTGCTTCTAAATAAAGAAACAGTAATTTTTTAGTCATCGGCCAGCCGCCAGGCGTTCACCGCCCGGAGACTGAAAAATCCCGGGACGAACGCCCCGGGATTTCCACCGCGAGCCTGAGTGGGATCAGGCGGACTTCTTGTTATCGTCAACTTCCTCGAATTCGGCGTCCACGATCTTCTCATCGTTCGGACCGGCTTGCGGATGTGCAGCATCCGGCTCGGCCTGGCCTTGTGCCGCCTGCGCCTTGTACATCGCCTCGCCGACCTTCATCGCCGCCTGGGAAAGACGCTCGGACGCCTGCTTGACAGCTTCGATGTCGCTGCCTTCCAGCGCCGATTTCGCCGCCGCGATCGCGGATTCGGCTTCCGCCTTCTCCGCCGCCGCGACGTTGTCGCCGGCTTCCTTCAGAGATTTTTCGACCTGGTTGATCAGCGCCTCGGTATGGTTGCGGCTCTCCACCGCCTCGCGCCGGACCTTGTCGGCGGCGGCATTCACCTCCGCTTCCTTCACCATCCGCTCGATCTCGGCTTCCGAAAGACCGCCCGAAGCCTGGATGCGGATCTGCTGCTCCTTGCCCGATGCCTTATCCTTCGCCGATACCGAGACGATGCCGTTGGCGTCGATGTCGAATGTCACCTCGATCTGCGGCACGCCACGCGGCGCCGGCGGAATCCCCGTAAGGTCGAAATTGCCCAGCAGCTTGTTATCCGCGGCCATTTCGCGCTCGCCCTGATATACCTTGATCGTCACCGCGGTCTGGCCATCCTCCGCCGTTGAGAAGGTCTGGCTCTTTTTCGTGGGAATGGTGGTGTTGCGGTCGATCAGCCGGGTGAAGACACCACCCAGCGTCTCGATCCCAAGCGAAAGCGGGGTCACATCCAGCAGCAGCACGTCCTTGACATCGCCCTTCAGCACCGCCGCCTGGATGGCCGCGCCGATGGCCACGACCTCGTCCGGGTTCACGTTGCGCGCGGGATCCTTGCCGAAGAAGTTCTTCACCACCTCGATGACCTTCGGCATGCGTGTCATGCCGCCCACGAGGATCACTTCCTGAATGTCCCCGGCGGTGACGCCCGCGTCCTTCAGCGCCGCGCGACAGGGCCCGAGCGTGCGTTCGATCAGGTCATCAACCAGCGATTCCAGCTTGGCGCGGGTCAGCTTCACCACCAGGTGCTTGGGCCCCGTCGCGTCGGCGGTGATGAACGGCAGGTTGATCTCGGTCTCCTTGGAGGAGGAAAGCTCGATCTTCGCTTTTTCCGCGGCTTCCTTCAGACGCTGGAGGGCAAGCTTGTCCCGGCGCAGATCGATCCCCTGCTCGCGCTTGAACTCATCGGCCAGATAGTCGATCACCCGGGCATCGAAATCCTCACCGCCCAGGAAGGTGTCGCCGTTGGTCGATTTGACCTCGAACACACCATCGCCAAGCTCAAGAATGGAAATGTCGAAGGTGCCGCCACCCAGATCGTATACCGCGATGGTACCGGCGTTCTTCTTGTCCATGCCATAGGCAAGGGCTGCCGCCGTCGGTTCATTGATGATGCGCAACACCTCAAGCCCGGCGATTTTGCCGGCATCCTTGGTGGCCTGGCGCTGCTGATCGTTGAAATATGCCGGAACGGTAATGACCGCCTGAGTCACGCGTTCGCCCAGATAGGCCTCGGCCGTTTCCTTCATTTTGGTAAGCACGAAAGAGCTTATCTGCGAGGGCGAATATTTCTGCCCCCGCACCTCCACCCAGGCGTCACCATTATCGCCGCGCACGATTTGATAAGGGACCATGCCCTTGTCCTTGGTCACGGTCGGGTCGTCGTAGCGGCGGCCGATCAGGCGCTTGACCGCGTAGATCGTGTTGGCCGGATTGGTCACGGCCTGGCGCTTGGCGGCCTGGCCAACCAGCCGCTCGCCGGAATCGGTAAAAGCAACCATCGAGGGCGTGGTCCGCGCGCCCTCCGAATTCTCGATCACCCGGACGTCCTTGCCCTCCATGATCGCCACGCAGGAATTGGTGGTGCCCAGATCGATACCGATAACTTTACTCATACTAAAATGCTCCCTTTCAGCGGATCCAGCCAGCCCGAAGCACCGGCTGGAAACCTTGGATGAAGGCCAGTGATGTATTCAACCGCCCCTCCGGGCACAAGAGCTAAATTGGCGCGGCGGATAAGCAAACGCGAAGCCGCCCATGCCGAAAGGTGCGGTTTGCCTGGAGCCGCACCCGGCAATCCGCGGCGCTCAAGGCACCCAGACGAAATCGGTGATCGCCCGGGCCAATTCAAGGTCTTTTGCCGTTACCCCGCCCGCGTCATGGCTGCGCAGCGTAATCTCCACCTTATTATAGGAATTGGACCAATCGGGGTGATGATCCATCTTCTCCGCCAGAAGGGCCACATGGGTCATGAAGGAAAAAGCTTCGGCGAAGCTCTTGAACTCATAGCTCTGCCGGATGGAGTTGCGGTCAGTCGCAAGCTGCCACTTGCCCGGTAGCCGTTCCAATTCCGCGTCGCTGAGTTTCTTGCTCATCTTGCTCTCCTGTCCCGGGTACGGTCCCGCCATATTGGCGTCTGGCCAGGACCGCTCAGGGTCATGGTTTTGAGATCAGGGCGCTCAAGCCCCGCGCGGGGAATTCAACCCAGGCTCGCGGCCAGAATCGCCTTCTGCGCGTGCAGCCGGTTCTCGGCCTCATCGAATACCACCGAGGCAGGGCCGTCGATCACCTCCGCTGTCACCTCCTCGCCCCGGTGCGCCGGCAGGCAATGCATGAACAGCGCATCCGCCGCCGCCCTGGCCATCAGCGCCGCTGTCACCCGGTAGGGCGTGAAGGCGGCCATGCGCGCCGCCGCCTCCTCTTCCGCGTCCGCCATGCTGAGCCATGCGTCGGTCACCACGGCCGCGGCGCCGGCCACTGCCTCCTCCGGGTCGAGCATAACCGCCACGTCCGCACCCTCGGCCGCCGCCCAGGCCAGGACTTCCGGCTTCGGCCCATAGCCCGGCGGGCAGGCGAGCCGCAGCGGAAAAGCGAAGCGCGCCGCCGCCTCGATCCAGGAATGGGCCACATTATTGCCATCCCCCACCCAGGCGACCGGCCGGCCGCCAATCGGCCCCCGATGCTCCTCGAAGGTCAGCAAATCCGCCATGATCTGGCACGGATGCGAATGCTCCGTCAGGCCGTTGATCACCGGCACGGCGGCGTGCGCCGCAAGCGCGTGCAGCTTGGCTACGGAATCGGTGCGCAGCGTGATCCCATGCACATAGCGGGAGAGAACCCGGG
>JAJYAF010000268.1 GCA_021779655.1 Pseudomonadota bacterium | reverse complement strand
TGGGTGTGCATCTGCCTGGCGCCGCCTTCGTCAATCCCAACACCCCGCTGCGGGACGCACTGACCCGGGCGGCGGCGAAGCGGGCGATAGCGATAACCGACACCGGCAACGCGTTCACGCCGCTCGGGCAGATGCTGGATGAACGGTCCTTCGTCAATGCGATCGTGGCGCTGCATGCGACCGGCGGTTCCACCAACCATACGCTGCATCTGATTGTGATGGCGGCGGCGGCGGGCATCATGCTCACCTGGGACGATTTCTCTGAACTGGCGGAAGCCACGCCGCTGCTTGCCCATGTCTATCCCAACGGCAAGGCGGACGTGAACTACTTCCACGCCGCCGGCGGCACCGGCTTTGTCATTCGCGAATTGCTGGAGGGCGGGCTTTTGCATGACGATGTGCGAACCGTATTCGGCCGCGGACTCTACGCCTACGCGACCGACCCGCAACTGGATGCGGAAGGCAATCTGCGCTGGGTACCGGCGCCGGAACGAAGCGGGGATGAGAGCGTGCTGCGCGGCCTAAAAAACCCGTTTCAGCCTACCGGCGGGTTGCGCGTGCTGAATGGCGTGCTTGGCCGCGCGGTGATCAAAACCTCCGCCGTGGCGCCGGAGCGGCATGTGATCGAGGCCCCGGCCCAGGTCTTCAACGACCAGGAGGAGGTGCACGCGGCCTTCAACGCCGGCGCGTTGAACCGCGACGTGGTGGTGGTGGTGCGCTTCCAGGGGCCGAAGGCGAACGGCATGCCGGAGCTGCACCGGCTGATGCCGCCCTTGGGCGTGTTGCAGGATCGCGGCTACAAGGTGGCGCTGGTGACCGATGGCCGGCTTTCCGGGGCTTCCGGCAAGGTGCCCTCGGCGCTGCATGTCACGCCGGAGGCGGCCGAGGGCGGGCCGATCGCGAAGATCAGCGATGGCGACATGATCCGCGTTGATGGCAAAACCGGGCGGCTCGAAGTGCTGGTCCCGGCGGAGGAATTCATGGCGCGGAAGCCGGCGGTCGCCGATCTTGAGCCGTATCATTACGGCGTGGGGCGGGAACTTTTCGCCCCCTTCCGAAGGAATGTGGGAACCGCCGATACGGGCGCCACCATTTTCGCGGGGCTTGGCGCATGAGCGGCCAGGCGGCCCTGGAGCCCGTGCTGCGCGCCGCGCCGGTAATCCCGGTGGTAACCATAGACAATGCCGCGCGGGCTGTGCCGCTGGCGCGCGCACTGGTGCAAGGCGGCCTGCCGGTGATCGAGATCACCCTGCGCACCCCGGCGGGGCTTGGAGCGATCCGCGCCATAGCGGCGGAGGTACCGGAGGCGATTCCCGGTGCCGGAACGGTTCTGACCCTGCAACAGATGGACGACGTCGCACGGGCTGGCGCACGGTTCATCGTTTCTCCCGGTGTAACCGCAAGGATGCTGGATGCGGCGGCGGAACGCGAGGTTGGGTTTCTGCCCGGCATCGCCACGGCGAGCGAGGCCATGATGTTGATCGAGCGCGGCCTTCGTTTTGCGAAATTCTTTCCGGCCGAGCCGGCAGGGGGGGCGGAATATCTCGCCGCCCTGGCCTCTCCACTGCCGCAATTGCGCTTCTGCCCGACCGGCGGGATTACGCCGGATTCGGCGCCACGCTATTTGCGGCTGCCGAACGTGGTTTGCGTTGGCGGCTCGTGGATGGTGAAACGGAAAAGCATCGAAGCGGGTGAGTGGTCTGCTATCAGGGAAGGTGCGGCCCAGGCAGCCGCGCTTGATGCGCATCGCCGGAGAGATGAAGAATGAGCGATCTTTGGACGCAGTTGAAGTTGAAGCAGGCGAGCGCCCAAGACCTGAAAACATTGTTTGCCGGAGACCCCGAGCGGTTCGCGAGGTTTTCCGCGCGCCAGGATGATCTGCTGCTGGATTATTCCAAAACCGCGCTGACCCAGGAAATCCTTGCGCTGCTGCTGGCGCTGGCCGCCGAGGCTCAGCTTGCCGAAAAGCGTGAGGCGATGTTCACCGGCCAGAAGATCAACAACACGGAAAACCGTGCCGTGCTGCATACCGCCCTGCGCGGCGGAAGAGACCGGCCGGTGATGACGGACGGCGCCGATGTGATGCCGAAGATATATGAGACCCGCGACGCGGTTTTTGCCTTTGCCGAAGCAATACGGAACGGCGGTATTACCGCGGCGGATGGCGGGCGGTTCACCGATGTGGTGAATATCGGCATCGGCGGCTCCGACCTTGGGCCGCGCATGGTCACGCTGGCGCTCAAACCGTATCATAACGGGCCAAGGCTGCATTTCGTCTCGAATGTCGATGGCGCGCATCTGCACGACACGCTGCGCGACCTCGACCCCGCGCGGACGGCTTTCATCATCGCTTCCAAAACGTTCACGACGATCGAGACGATGACCAACGCGCACACCGCGCGCCGGTGGATTGCCGGTGCGCTGGGCGAAGCGGCCGTTGCCGACCATTTCGCCGCCGTTTCCACGGCGCTTGAGAAGGTTGCCGCGTTCGGCATAAAGCCGGCGCGCAGCTTCGGCTTCTGGGATTGGGTTGGCGGCCGCTACTCGGTGTGGTCGGCCATCGGGCTGCCGGTGGTCATCGCCATAGGGCCGGAGAATTTTCGGCGATTCCTGGCGGGCGCCCGGGTGATGGACGAACATTTCCGCACCGCGCCGCCGGAGCGGAACCTTCCCTTGCTGCTGGGGCTGGTCGGGATATGGCATCGCGACATCTGCGGTTATCCCGCCCGCGCCATTCTTCCCTATGATCAGCGCCTGTCGCGCTTTCCAGCCTATCTGCAGCAGCTTGACATGGAATCGAACGGCAAATCCGTAACCAAGGCGGGCAAGCCCGTTTCGCGCCCGACCGGCCCCCTGGTCTGGGGCGAGCCCGGGACCGACGGGCAGCACGCGTTCTACCAACTGCTGCATCAGGGAACGGATGTGATTCCCTGCGAATTTCTGATCGCGGCAGCCGGGCACGAGCCGGATCTGCGCCAACATCATGAGTTGCTGATCGCGAACTGCCTGGCCCAGAGCGAGGCCCTGATGAAGGGCCGGACACTCGCGGAGGCCGGGGGCAACCCGTACCGGGTGTTTCCGGGCAATCGGCCCTCCGTCACGCTGGCTTATCCGAAGCTGACGCCCGAGATGCTCGGCCGGCTGATTGCGCTCTACGAACACAGGGTATTCGTGGAGGCAGCGATCTGGGACATCAACGCCTTCGACCAGTGGGGGGTGGAGCTTGGCAAGGAACTGGCGACGGCCCTGCTTCCGGTGTTCCGCGGCGAGCGGCAGGCGAACAGCGATTCCTCGACCGCCGGGCTTACTGCCTATTTACAACAAGCAAGTTCGTTCAAGCAATGACACGCCGCCGGCGATAATTTTTTAAGGCGTTCTGCTGCCACAGGCTTGACCGTACAGCTCATCCCCGCAACCACGGCGCCATGCCCGAGCTTCGTCTGTCTGATTTCGATTATGAACTGCGCCAGGAGCAGATTGCTACCGCGCCGGCGCAGCCGCGGGATACCGCGCGGCTGCTGCATGTCGCGGGGCAGTGCTTTACCGATCATCGGGTGCTTGACTTGCCGGCTCTGTTCCGGCCGGGCGATATGCTGGTGATCAACGATACCCGGGTGATTCCGGCTCAGTTGAGCGGGACCAGGGGCGCGGCGCGGATCGGGATTACGCTGGACAAGCCAGAAGCGGACGGCACATGGCGGGCGCTGCTGCGCAACGCGAAGCGGCTGAAGCCGGGAGATTTGATCAGCATCGCGCCGGATTTCAGCGCGCAGGTGATCGCGCTGCATGCCGATGGTTCCGCCGCCTTGCGTTTCAATCTGGAAGGCGACGCGTTCCATACCGCCCTGCGGCGCTCCGGCACGCTGGCGCTGCCGCCCTATATCAGTCGGCCGGAAGGCGTCACGCTCGCCGACACGCATGATTACCAGACCATGTTCGCACGCCATGAGGGTGCCGTTGCGGCGCCTACCGCCGGCCTGCATTTCACCCCGCGGCTGCTGGCGGCGCTGCGCGAGCGGCAGATCGGCATTATCGAGATAACCCTGCATGTTGGCGCGGGGACGTTTCTGCCGGTACGATCCGAGAATATCTCGCGGCACGTGATGCATTCGGAGCGTGGCATCATCACCGCGCAGGCGGCCGCGGCAATCAACCGGGCGCGGGGCCTCGGCGGCCGTATCATTCCTGTGGGAACTACGGCGCTGCGTCTTTTGGAGACGGCGGCAGGGCCCGAGGGCGACATTTTTCCCTTCCATGGCGAGA
>JAJYAF010000267.1 GCA_021779655.1 Pseudomonadota bacterium | reverse complement strand
AGAGCGGGAAGTAAGCAGATGTCGCGTTCGGTATGGAAAGGCCCGTTCGTGGACGGGTATCTCCTGGACAAGGCGGAGAAGTCGCGCGCTTCGGGCCGCAACGAGATCATCCGGATCTGGTCGCGCCGCTCGACGATTCTGCCGCAATTCGTGGGCCTCACTTTCGGGGTTTACAACGGGCGCAAGTTCCTGCCCGTGCAGGTGAGCGAGAACATGGTGGGCCATAAGTTCGGCGAATTCGCGCCGACACGCACCTTCACGGGGCATGCGGCCGACAAGAAAGCGAAGCGGGGCTGAACATGGGCAAACCGGGCGCAGAACGCATGCTGGCGGAGAACGAGGCGCAGGCGATCACGCGCAATATCCGCTCATCGCCGCGCAAGCTGAACCTCGTGGCGGCCTCCATCCGCAACCTGCCGGCCGGCAAGGCGGTGGCCGACCTGACCTTCAGCAAGCGCCGGGTGGCGCGGCACGTGAAAAAGACGCTGGAATCGGCGATCGCCAATGCCGAGAACAACCACCAGCTGGACGTGGACAAGCTGGTCGTGAAGCTGGCCGAGGTCGGGCGCGGCGTGGTGATGAAGCGGTTCCATGCGCGCGGCCGCGGGCGTTCCGCCCGGGTGGAGAAATGGTTCAGCCATCTGAAGATCGTGGTCGCGGAAGCGGAGCCGGCGGAGAAGCCCCGGCGCGACATCCGGCCCGGCCACGCCAAATCCAAAACGGCGGCAGCGGCCGCCGAAACCGCCGGAGGTGCCGCCTGATGGGTCACAAAATCAATCCGATCGGCATGCGCCTTGGCATCATCCGCACCTGGGACAGCCGCTGGTACGCCGACCGGGACTATGCCCGGCTGCTGCTGGAGGATATCCGGCTGCGCGAGCATTTGCGCAAGAAGCTGGTTCAGGCCGGGGTTTCACGCGTGGTGATCGAGCGTCCGGCCAAGAAGCCGCGCGTGACCATCTATGCCGCGCGCCCCGGCGTGGTGATCGGCAAGAAGGGCCAGGACATCGACAGCCTGCGCAAGGAGCTCTCCGCCATGGCGAAGGCGGAGGTTTCGCTCAACATCATGGAAATCCGCAAGCCGGAGATCGACGCGACGCTGGTGGCCGAGAACATCGCGCAGCAGCTCGAACGCCGGGTTGCCTTCCGCCGGGCGATGAAGCGCGCGCAGCAATCGGCCATGCGCCTGGGCGCGCAGGGTATCCGGATCAACTGTTCCGGGCGGCTGGGCGGCGCCGAGATCGCGCGCATGGAATGGTACCGCGAGGGCCGCGTGCCGCTGCACACGCTGCGCGCCGACGTGGATTACGGCACCGCGACCGCCAAGACCACCTATGGCACGTGCGGCGTCAAGGTCTGGATCTTCAAGGGCGAAATTCTCGCCCATGATCCGATGGCCCAGGACAAGCGCGCCGCCGAACAAGCGCCGCAGCGCTGAGGATCCGCCGCCATGATGTCTCCCAAACGCACGAAATACCGCAAGGCCCATAAGGGCCGCATCCACGGCAACGCCAAGGGCAACACGACGCTGAATTTCGGCGCCTTCGGCCTGAAGGCCCTGGAGCCGGAGCGGATCACCGCGCGCCAGATCGAAGCCGCGCGCCGCGCCATCACCCGCGCCATGCGCCGCGCCGGCCGGGTGTGGATTCGCATCTTCCCGGATGTGCCGGTCTCCACCAAGCCGGCCGAGGTGCGCATGGGCTCCGGCAAGGGCAGCCCGGAATTCTGGATCGCGCGGGTGCATCCCGGCCGGATCATGTTCGAGATCGACGGCGTTTCCGAACCGCTCGCGCGCCAGGCGCTCACGCTCGGCGCGGCGAAGCTGCCGATCAAGACCCGGATCGTCAACCGCATCGGAGAGGCCTGAAGCGATGAGCGCCGCAAGTGAGATCCGGGCGAAAACGCCCGACGAGCTGAACACCCTGCTTGGTGATCTGCGCAAGGAGCAGTTCAACCTGCGTTTCCAGCGCGCGACCGGCCAGCAGGAAAACACCAGCCGCGTGCGGGTGGTGCGCCGCGAGATCGCGCGGGTGAAAACCATTCTGGCGGAACGCGCGCGCTCCGCCGCAAAGGCTTGAAGAGGATTCCATGCCGAAACGTATTCTCACGGGCCGCGTGGTGAGCGACAAGATGGACAAGACCGTCACGGTCCTGGTCGATCGCCGGATCATGCACCCGCTTTATAAGAAATTCATCCGCCGCTCCAAGAAATACGCGGCGCATGACGAGGCGAATGTCTGTGTCGAGGGGGATGTGGTGCGGATCGAGGAATGCGCGCCGATCTCCAGACGCAAGACCTGGGTGGTGACCGAACGCAACGGCCAGGCGCTTGGCGCGCCTGCGGCCGGCGCGTGAAGGGTGGGGCTTGAACCATGATTATCGTTGAATCCAACCTCGACGTGGCCGACAATTCCGGCGCGCGCCGCGTGCAGTGCATCAAGGTGCTGGGCGGCTCCAAGCGCAAGACCGCCTCGGTCGGCGATGTGATCGTCGTGTCCGTGAAAGACGCCATTCCCCGCGGCAAGGTGAAGAAGGGCGATGTGCACCAGGCCGTCGTGGTCCGCACCTCCTTCGCGGTGCGCCGCGCCGATGGCAGCGCCATCCGCTTCGACCGCAACGCGGCGGTGCTGATCAACAAGCAGATGGAGCCGATCGGCACGCGCATCTTCGGCCCGGTGGTGCGCGAATTGCGGGCGAAGAAGTTCATGAAGATCATCAGCCTGGCGCCGGAGGTGCTGTGACATGGCCGCTCGTATCAAGAAGGGCGACAAGGTGATCGTTATCGCCGGGGCCGACAAGGGCCGGCGCGGCGAGGTGCTGCAGGTGCTGCCCAAGGAAAACCGCGCGGTGGTGCAGGGGGTTGGGATGGTCAAGCGCCACACCCGGCCGACCCGCATGGGCAATCCCGGGGGTATCGTCGAGCGCGAGGCGGCGATTCATCTCTCCAACATCGCGCTGATCGACCCCGAGAGCGATAAACCCACCCGTGTCGGCTTTCGCAAGCTTGACGATGGCCGGAAAGTCCGCGTCGCGCGCAAGAGCGGCGCCGTGATCGAGGCTTGAAGGAGACCGCAATGAGCGAGACACAGGCCAGCGAGACACAGGCCAGCGATACACAGGCCAGCGAGACACAGGCCAGCGCTACACGGGCCAGCGAGGCGGCAACTCCGCCGCGCCTGGCACGGCATTACCGCGAGGTGGTGCGCGGCGCGCTGCAAAAGGAATTTTCCTATGAAAATCCCATGCAGATTCCGGTGCTGGAAAAGATCGTCATCAACATGGGCGTGGGCGAGGCGGCCGCGGACCAGAAAAAGCTGGATGCCGCGGTTGCCGAACTGACCCTGATCGCCGGCCAGAAGGCGGTGAAGACCACCGCGAAGAAGGCCATCGCCGGGTTCAAGATCCGCGCCGGGCTGCCGATTGGCTGCAAGGTCACGCTGCGCAAGGCCAGGATGTACGAATTCCTCGACCGGCTGGTCACCATCGCCCTGCCGAGGGTGCGCGATTTCCGCGGCATCCCCAGCGGCAAGGGTTTCGATGGCCGCGGCAATTTCGCGCTCGGCATCAAGGAGCAGATCATCTTCCCCGAGATCATCTACGACAAGGTCGAGGCGGTGCGGGGCATGGATATCATTTTCGTCACCAGCGCCAGGACCGATAAGGAAGCCAAGGCGCTGCTCAAGGGTTTCAATCTTCCGTTCGCCGGATAGCGCGCGGAAGTTCCGTTCATCTTTGGAAAACGGCCGGGTTTCTCCGGCAGGTTCCGAAAGGGGTAGTCAGGTATGTCGAAGGTGTCTCAAGTGAACCGCAATGCGAAGCGTGAGCGCATGGCGGAGCGGGATAAGAAGAAGCGGCAGGCGCTGAAGGATACGGTCATGGACCGCTCGCTGCCGGTGGAGGACCGCTTCGAGGCGAGCATCCGGCTCGCGAAACTGCCCCGCAACGGCGCCAAGATCCGCGCGCGGCTGCGCTGCGAGCTGACCGGCCGCTCACGCGGCAACTACCGCAAGTTCAGGCTCTGCCGCATCGCGTTCCGCGACCTCGCCAGCGCCGGGCGAATTCCCGGCGTCGTCAAGGCGAGCTGGTAGGGGGGAAGGCAAATTCATGTCGATGTCCGATCCATTGGGTGACATGCTGACCCGCATCCGCAACGCGCAGCACGCGCGGCTGACGGTCTGCACGGCGCCCGCCTCCAACCTGCGCGCCAACGTGCTGGACGTGCTAAAGCGGGAAGGCTTCATTCGCGGCTTCAGCACGGAGCAGGTGC
>JAJYAF010000266.1 GCA_021779655.1 Pseudomonadota bacterium | reverse complement strand
CACCGCCCGAGCCGCGAGTGCTACGGCGACGTTGCGAGCGCAGGTCCCAGCGCAGCAGGAACTGGACATTGTCTTGGTTCGTGACGAGGCCCGGAGCGCCGGCTGGTGGGCAGCGCAGACGCGCGGCTATGATTGGAACCAGGCTGACGATATTCCCACCGCCGCGTTCGACCGGATACTCTGGCGCGGGCTGCGTATGCAAGGCCCGTATCCGGTGGGGGATTGATCTTTGGCGACGGGCTGTTCGATTGTTGCGAATTAACAATGTCAACGCACGCGCGATCTTTCAGGCAGCCGGCACAACCGGAGGATTACCTCGTTCACGGCCAGGCTTGCGATCCCCGCCGCCACCGCGAATGTGATCTCGCCTGGGCGCGGCGGCGCGAAGGCAAATAGATGGCGCGATTCCGGCATCAGCAGGGAAAATATGAGCGCCAGGACGGCAATGCCCGCGACGATGCCGAGCGCCCGGTTGGGCCGCAACAAGGCGGCCATCGCGCTGCCGCCACCTTCCAGGGACTTGTTGCTCAGTATCAGTCCGAGATTTCCCAAAACGAGCGTGATGAATGCCATCGCCCGCCCTACGGCTTCATTATTTCCGTGGGACGCACTGATAAAAAATACAGCCATGGCGGCGCCCAGAACCACCGCTCCCTGGAGCAGACCGATACCCAGAAGGCCCGAGGTAAACAGGGGCGCGCCCGGCGGACGAGGAGGACGGGACATGACGTCCTCACTGGCCTTTTCCGCCTCGAACACGATCGAGGCGGCGGGATCGATGATCATCTCCAGGAAAACGACATGTACAGGCCCCAGCAGCGGCGCCCAGCCAAGCAGCACGGGAATAAGCGACATGCCGATGATTGGCACATGGACCGCCAGAACATAGGAAAATGCCTTGCGAAGGTTGGAGTCGATTCGCCGCCCCAGCCGGATGGCGCCGACCAGGCTGGTGAAATCGTCGTCCAGGAGCACCAGGCTCGCGGCTTCACGAGCCACATCCGTGCCGCGTCCCCCCATCGCCACCCCGATATGCGCCGCCTTGAGCGCCGGCGCATCGTTCACGCCATCGCCGGTCATTGCCACGACCTCGCCATTGGCGACAAAGCCCCGGACAAGCAGCAGCTTCTGTTCAGGCATCACGCGGGCGAATACCCTGGTCCGGGCCAGGGCTTTTTTCAAAGCGTCCGGACCCAGCGCTGCCAGCTCGGCGCCGGTCAGCACGCTTTCGGCCTTGATCCCCGCCTGCCGGGCGATGGCCAATGCCGTGGCCGGGTGATCGCCCGTTATCATCGCCACGGTAATTCCCGCTCTGCCGCAGGCCTCCACGGCCTCCGGCACGCCCGGGCGTAGCGGGTCGGCAAGACCGACGAGGCCCAGAAAGGTGAACTTGAAGTCATGCTGGTTTTCCGGCCAGTCTGTGCCGGTATAAACGCCGCGGGCGACCGCCAGAACGCGCAGCCCGTCTTTCGCCATGGCGCTAACGTCGCGCAGCACCGCCGCGACCGCCGCGCTGTCCATATGGCAAAGATCCGTTACGGCTTCCGGCGCGCCCTTGGTGGCGATGACATGGACATTGCCTTGCTCGCTGCGCCAGGCCTGCGACATGGCGAGCATTTCCGGCGCCAGTGGATAATTATGCGAGACGATCCAATTTCTATGCAGATGCTCCGTATTCGCCAGGCGGCGATCGCCCAATCGGAGAAACGCCGCCTCCATAGGATCACCGGACTGAGGGCGGCTGGCCAGAATAGCATATTCCAGCAGCTCATGAAACGCCTCGGGAAGTTCAGCCGTCTCGCCGGCGACGGTAAAGGTTTCATTTCCCGCCTTCAGGCGGGCAACCTCCATGCGGTTTTGCGTGAGCGTGCCGGTCTTGTCGGTGCAAAGCAGCGTCACCGATCCGAGAGCCTCGATCGCGGCCAAGCGGCGGGCCAGCACGCGCCGCTGCGACATGCGCCACGCCCCAAGCACCATGAAAATCGTGAGAACGAGCGGGAATTCCTCTGGCATCGCGGCCATAGCCAGCGTGATTCCCGCAAGCGCCGCTTGCAACCATTCGCCATGCAGCAAGCCATAGGCGATTGTTAGCAGGGCGCAGGCGGCAAGCCCCGCAAGCGCGAACAGCCAGACCAGCCTTCGTGTTTGCGTTTGTAACGGGGAGGGTGCCGTCTCCACCTCGCCCAAAGAATGACCGATCCGGCCGATGGCCGTGGCGGCGCCGGTGGCGGTGACGCGCGCCAATCCGCTGCCGCTGGTAATAAGGCTTCCCGCCCAGAGAAAAGGCTGGTTCTCGCCGCCCGGAACATTCGGCAGCGTGTCCGCGACAACGGCACGCTTGCGTACCGGCACGGATTCTCCTGTTAGGAGCGATTCATCGGCTTGCAGATTTTCGGCATCCAGTAGGACGCAATCCGCTGGCACCCGCTCGCCCTCGGCCAAGCCTATGATGTCTCCAACAACCAGTTCCCGAGCCGGCACGTTCAGTTTCCGCCTTGCGCGCCACACAATGGCTTTGGGCGCCGCCAGTTCCCGCAGGGCCGCCAAAGCGGTCTCGGTGCGCGTTTCCTGCACCACGACCATGATGACATTGAGCAGCGCGAAGGCAATCAGGATCAGCGCCTCCGACATATTGCCCAGGAGCAGATAGATGAACCCCGCCGCCAGCAGGAGTTGCAGCATCGGTTCGCGCAGCGCATCCCGGGCAATACGCGGCAGCTTGCGGCGCTGGTCCTGCGGCAGTTCGTTCGGTCCGTCGCGGCGCAGGCGCTCGGCAGCATCTTCCGGGGTGAGCCCTTGCGGTGAAGCGGCGGTCTCGATGACGGACATCAGCGGCGGTCTCCGATCCATCCAGCCAATGAGCGCGAAGCGCCGCCTTCACCCAAAACACCTTCGACGTAAAACACATCCACCGCCACCAGCAACAGCAGTGTTAGCGGGGTTGCCAGCAACGCGGCTGAAATGCCGAAAAGGACGGTGAATGCGACCGTGGAGAGCAGTGACAATACCGGCGGGATTGATGTTGCCTCCGCTTGCACCAAAGGGGTGATGAAATTTCCCTCAACGAAGTGAACGCCGGCATACATCATCAGCACCCAGACAGCCTCTGCCGGCGATTGTGTCAACGCCACCAGCGTTGCCGGTACGGCCGCCATGACAGCTCCGAAATAAGGAATGAAGGTAAGCATCCCGCCCACCAGCCCAAGCGCGGCTGATGCTTCGATCCCCAGCGCCCAGAGGCCAAAGCCCGAAAGAATGCCGATTGTCAGCATCACGACGAATTGTCCGAGCAGCCAGCGCAGCAGGATGTAGCCGGTGCGGTCGTACATCCGTCCGGCCGCGGGACGAAGCGCCGGGGGAATAATTCGAAACAGCAGAGTACGATAAAGCTCGGGCTGCGCCGCCAGGTAGATCGCCACAAGGAACACCAAAATGGCATAGCCGCCGACGGTAAGAATAGTTTGCACAACAGTGGTAACAAACCGCCCAGCCGGTCCGGTCACATTCGCGGGTGCTATGTTGCGCGCCTGAGTCAACAGATACGGCCCGTAGGGTTGGTGCTCCATCCAGTCGAGCGCGATGCTGATGCCTTTTGGTAATTGCCGCGACAATTCACCAAACTGGCCAGCCGCGACACTGCCAAAAAAAGCCAGAGCGGCGGCCAGCGCCACAACGAGAATGCACACGGTCACCACAAGCCCGGCGGCGGTGCCGATTCTCAACCATTTACCGATGCGCACCGCGCCGTACCGGAGGCCGACAGCGATGAGCACGGCGCCAAACAGCAAGATCCCGAGCTCGGCCAAACGCCATGCGGCGAGCGAGAGGGCAATGAACAAAAAAAAGACCGCCAGCCGCTTCGTGAAGCGCGCGAAGTCGCCAGGTTGGGTTGCGTCCGATGGGTTCTGTTGTGTTTGCAATGAACTTGCCCTTTTATAAATCATAACGCATGTTCGTATGGACGCCTGAATTGATCTGCCGCAACCGCATGATGAAAATGGCGGGTTACTATCATTGGCTTGCCGGCGGAAGGGAACAAGGGCAATGAACAAGTTGCATCGTGAAACGCATCTCATCGAGCGTACCGGTTGGCTGCGTGCGGCAGTGCTGGGTGCCAATGACGGAATTATTTCCACCGCCAGCCTGATTCTTGGCGTCATTTCCGCCGGCGGACTTCGCCATGAGGCGCTGGTAGCCGGGGTTGCCGGCCTGGTGGCGGGCGCCATGGCCATGGCGGCGGGGGAATATGTCTCGGTAAGTTCACAGGC
>JAJYAF010000265.1 GCA_021779655.1 Pseudomonadota bacterium | reverse complement strand
ACTGTCCGCCAGTAAATATCTGCATCACGCGCGGCAGCCAGATGGGGATTTTTCTCTCGGCGCGGCTGCTGGCCGGGCCAGGCGATGCGGTTGCTCTAGAAACCCTGACCTATCCGCCGGCGCGGGAGGCGTTCCTGGGTTGCGGGGCCGAGATTTGTTCCGTGGCGATCGATGAACAAGGGATGCGGATGGACGCGCTGGAGGCGCTTTGTCGGACACGGCCGTTGCGGGCGGTCTATGTGACGCCGCATCATCATTTTCCCACCACGGCGGTGCTGCCGCCGGAGCGGCGGATCAGCCTGCTGGCGCTGGCGGAGCGGTTCGGGTTCGTGATCATCGAAGACGATTACGACCATGAATTCCATTTCGGACGCCGGCCCTTGCTGCCGCTCGCGAGCGCGCATGGTTTCGGCAGGCTTATCTATATCGGATCGCTGTCGAAGCTTTTATCGCCGTCGCTGCGGATCGGCTATCTGGTGGCGGCTAAGACCGTGATTTCCCGCGCCGCCGCCGAGATCATGACGATCGATCGGCAGGGTGATCCGGTGACCGAGGCCGCCGTGGCGGAGCTGATGGCAACCGGCGCGCTGAAGAACCATGCCCGCAAGGCGCTGCGCGTTTATGCCGAACGGCGCGCATTCCTGGCCGAGGCGCTGCGGCGGGAATTCGGCGCAAGCCTGGAGTTCACGCCGCCGCCGGGCGGGCTCGCGCTGTGGGTGAATTTTCCGGACGGCCTGGACGGCGAGGCCCTGGCGAAAGCGGGGTTGCGCCACGGCGTGGCCCTGACGCAGGGGCGGGTTTTTGCCGCCAATGGCGAGAAAGTTCGCGGGGCGCGGCTTGGCTTCGGCAGCATGACGCCGGGCGAACTGGCGGAGGCGGTGCGGCGGTTACGCCTGGCGGCGGGCCCGGGCGTGCCCGAAGCGACGGACCTCCCGGCGCCGAAGCGTGATACCCCTTATACCAGCCCGCCACCTGGCTGATAGAGTCAATTAATTGGCGGGCTGGTATTAGGCCCGGAAGCTCCCTCAGCCTTGAGGCTGGCCGGGGAAGCCCGACCTGCTAAACTGGGCAACCTGGCACAAGGAGGACATGCGTGGGGAAGGAACGTCTGACCGCGTTCAGCGACGGCGTGATCGCCGTTATCATCACCATCATGGTTCTGGAGCTGAAGGCGCCGCATGACGCAAGTTTCGGCGCCCTTCGGGCGGTTGCTCCGGCCTTCCTCGGCTATGTCCTGAGCTTTGTCTATGTCGCGATCTACTGGAACAACCATCACCATTTTTTCGCTTTGGTCGATCGGGTTGACGGCGGCCTGCTCTGGGCGAACTTGCATCTGCTGTTCTGGCTCTCCCTTGTTCCGTTCGCCACGAGCTGGCTCGGCGAACATCCGGCGAAGGCGGTGCCGACCGCTGTCTACGGTTTTGCGCTGTTGATGCCGGCGGTCGCCTGGTACGTGATGCAGGCGGCGATAAGGCGGATGCAGGGCAAGGAGCGCTCGCGATTGGCGCGCGCTTTGGGGCGGGACTGGAAGGGGCGGCTTTCGCCCGCGCTCTATCTAAGCGGAATCGGGTTGGCGTTCTTGGCGGTCTGGCTGGCGGATGCGATTTACGTGCTCGTCGCGCTGATGTGGCTGGTGCCTGACAGGCGCATCGAAAGGGCCGTCCATCGCCTCCAGCCGGAATCCCCGCAAGATCCTTGAAACGGAAATGCGGCCGGACCCCATGGCTCCTCAAGGCTGAAACGTGGAACAATTTCGCCTTGTTTTTGTGCGGCGCAAAATTTTCTGGCGAAGCAGGAAAATCTGTGGCAGCCTGCTTTGTCGTTCCAGGCGAGATGAGGATAATTCAAATGCTCGACATACCCATCGTGAATTTGTTTTCCCATGTGAAGCCGGGGGATACCCCTTGGCGGACGGACGGATTGCGCGGTTTTTTCCTCTACCGGGACCTTGGGGTCGCGGATTCGACCGGCGGCAGGGTGATCGCGCAGCTGGTGAAGGCGAACCCCGAATTTCCGCCTGAGGCCGGGACGGGCTGGCACCAGCATATCGCCGATTTTCATATCGTGTTCATGACCAAGGGCTGGGCCCGTTTTATGTATGGGGACAAGGAGCATCTGGTCGCCGCCGGGGATTGCGTGCACCAGCAACCCGGAATTACCCATTATCTCTTCGATTACTCCCCCGATATGGAATATCTGGAAATCACCTCGCCGGCGGCCTTTGGCACGGTTGAGGTGGAGGGGCCTTGCGAGGTGCCGGGTCCCACACCCTGGGTGCAGGCGGTTTCCGCCTGAACCGTACCGGCGCGGGGCAACGTTCCGGGGGCACCCTGCGAAGCGAGTGCCGGTAGCAGGCGCGCGAACGCGAGCGCATTTCTGTGCATTGAACAAGGAAGACCGCTCCGACCAAGCCACGCTCCAGTTTGGCGATCCGCGGGTGCGCCGGGAGCGCGATTTCGCCGGCCGGCTCCGTGTGATACCAATCCGCAAAAATGCGGATTGGTATGCGCGCGGGGTTGGCGGGGCGGCCGCGCGCGAAATCGAAGCCTTATCCCAGCCCGCCACCTGTCTGATAGAGTCAATGAATTGGCGGGCTGGTATAATGGCTCGGTATCCATCCGGAATTTTGGGGTGAAGAGGGCCGAAAGAAGGCGCAGGCGCGCGGCCGGTCAACCTTGAGGCCGACCAGCCTTGTCACGCACGCGCTCATCATCTTCGCGATGAGGCATCAACCGGCGATGCCGAAGACCTTCGCTATTTCCCTCAGGCGGAATTTCTGAATCTTTCCGGATGGCGTTTTTGGAAGCTCGGGCAGAATTTCCAAGCGTTCCGGCATATATTGTTTGGCCATCTGCGCTTCCGAAAGGAAGACGACCAGTTCCATCAATGTAATATTCGTGCCCTCCCGCAAGGTTACGAAGGCGCATCCCCGTTCGCCCAGGCGTTCATCCGGCATGCCCACGACCGCCGCTTCCAAAACCGCGGGATGGCGGTAGATAAGATTTTCGATCTCCGCTACCGGTATATTCTCGCCGCCGCGGATGATAATATCCTTGGAACGGCCTGTGATGCGGATATATCCGTCGCTGCTCATACGAGCGAGATCGCCGGAATCGAACCAGCCGTCCGCATCGCAACCGTACCATTCGGGGCGCTTCAGGTAACCGACAAAAGTGCTTGGACTGCGCGAGAGAAGCCTGCCTTCCACATCCGGCGGCACCTCGCGCCCGTCGGCGTCGACAACGCGGATTTCGAAATTGGAAAGCGCGCATCCGTCGGTTTCGAAAACTTTCTCAGGACCATCGCCCGGTTTCGTTGCTGTGGCAACGCCGATTTCCGTCATGCCCCAGGCCGGGAAGATGGCGGCGCCGAGAACATCGGCGGCCCGGCGCGCCAGCACGCGCGGGATCGGGGCGCCGCCAACGATGAACTTGCTGAAAGTGGTTACCGCATCCGGGCGGCGTTCGGCGACCTCGACAAGATCGAACAGAAACGGGGTGGAGCTCATGGTAAAGGTCGCCCCTTCTTCCGCGATGAGCGTAGCCGCTTCCTCCGGCTGCCAGATATCCTGCAAAACCGCCTTGGTTCCCAGCACGATCGGGATCATCAATCCAACCAGAAAGCCTGTCTGGTGGGCCAAGGGGGATGACATGATGACGACATCCTCGGAAGTGAGCCCGATACGCTCGTTATAGGCGAGCACCTCGAAAAGTAACGTGTTGGAGGTGTGCATCACCGCTTTCGGTTCACCGGTGGTTCCCGATGTGAAAAGAATTTGAACAACGTCGTTCGCGTCGGCCCGGCTGCCTGCGCGTGCGCGGGCAACGCCGGTTCCCGCCGGCTTGTCGGAAAGCAGGGATTCGAACGCCTCGTCGCCTTCGCCCCCGACAACCAGGACGTGCTGAAGCGTGGGTATTTCCGATTTGAGCCGTCGCGCCATCGCCGCGTGATCGAAGCCACGAAACGAATGCGGCACGATAAAAATCTTACTTTCGGCCAGACCGAGCATGAAGCTCAGTTCACGTTCGCGGAAAATGGGCATTAACGGGTTTGTTGCGGCACCGATACGCAGACAGGCGAGATGCAGAGCGGTGAATTCCCACCAGTTCGGAAGCTGAAACGATACGACATCGTGAGGCCCGATGCCAAGCTCCGTCAAGCCGTTGGCGAGACGCTCCACCAGCGCGGCGAGTTCGGCATAAGTCAGCCGCGTGCGCCGGCCGGTCATGCTGTTTTGCGCGACGATGGCGACCTTGTTCGGCGATTTTGCGACGGTC
>JAJYAF010000264.1 GCA_021779655.1 Pseudomonadota bacterium | reverse complement strand
CAAAACCCATCCTGCTGGCATGGAGCGGCGGCAAGGATTCCACGCTCGCGCTGGAACGCCTGCTTGGCGATGCGCGCTGGCGCGTCGCCGGCCTCGTGACCAGCGTAACCAGCGACTACGACCGCGTCGCGATTCACGGTGTGCGCCGCACCATCCTGCATGCTCAAGCTGCCGCCATCGGCCTGCCTTTGTTCGAGGCCGAAATTCCGCCGCAGGCGTCGAATGAAATCTACGAGGCGGCGTTCGCGGGCGCACTGGCGCGGGCGCGCGAATGCGAACCGGATCTGGCCGAAATCGCATTCGGCGATTTGTATCTGGCCGATGTGCGTGCCTACCGCGAAGCGCTGCTGGCAAGGCTTGACTGGCGCGGCGTGTATCCCTTGTGGGGCGAGGACACCGCTCGGCTCGCGCGCTGCTTCATCGTCCGCGGTCATCGTGCCATCCTGACCTGCGTGGATACGCAGCAGCTATCCGCCGATTTCTGCGGACGCGATTACGACGATGCCTTGCTCGGCGACCTGCCCGCGTCCTGCGATCCCTGCGGTGAGAACGGCGAATTCCATACTTGCGTACATGCCGGCCCATTGTTAGCCACACCGCTTGCGCTCACGCGCGGCGAGCGCGTGCTGCGCGAGGCACGATTCCAGTACGTCGACCTTGTCGCAACCTGATCCGCATGCGCCGCCCATGCCTTTGGGCACGCTCAAGGTTACGTTCACCCGATTATCATCCGTCGCCCCCTTGCCGGCGCGGCCGCCGGTGGCGGCGCCATGGGCGGTGTAGAGAACCTGTTTGACACTCATTCGCAACGCCTCTTGTTTCAAACAAACGTGGATGTGGCCCGGCGGGGTGGGGATGCAAGGGAGCGGATGCGCGCGGAAGGGGCTTTGTAATAAAGCCGGTCTGGCGGAGGCGACGATGCTGGAAGCTGGCGCCTATTGCTCCGGCCCGAAATCCGTGATGAACTCCATGGTTCGATCGACAATGTTTGGGGGTGGCATGCTGAACCGGCGCGGCCTGCTGGCGGCGGGCTTGCTTTCTCCGGCGGGATTGGTTTTGCCGGGACGGCAAGCGCTGGCGGCCCGCCCACGGCCGCATGGCGGGAATGACAATTCCGCGAAGGGCATTTCCTGGCCAACCGCGCTTTTAATGGCCACCGGCCGGCCCGGCGGGGCCTATGGAATTTACGGACCGGCCTGGGGCGCGCTCGCCCAGCAGGCGTGCGGGGTTTCCGTCGCCTATCTGGCCTCCGGAGGGGCGGCCAGCGATATCCTGCTGATCGAGCAGGGCGCGGCGCAACTGGGCATGACGACCGTCACGGTGGCCGACCAGGCCATCAGCGGGACGGGCGCCTGGACCGCCGGGGTCAAGCTCTCTTCCTTCCGGGCGCTGTTCCCGATCTTTCCTTCGGTCCTGCAGGTCATGGCCCTTGAAGGAAGCGGGATAACCTCGCTTTCCGCGCTGGCCGGCCGGCGCATCGGGGTGGGACCGGACGGCGGCAGCGGTTCGGTCGCGATTCCTGCCTTGCTGCGCAGTCTTGGCGCTGCGCCGGCCGCTTGCCTGACCGGCGACATCTGGCCGCAGGTGAGGAGGACCCTTGCCGGCGAACTCGATGCCTGCGCCTTCATCGGCGCGCCGCCCCTTCCCGCGATCCAGGCCGCGGCCCAGCACCACCGGCTTATCATCATCGGCTTCACGCCCGAGGAAACGGAGCGGGCGGTAAAAGCGGTCCCGGGAATCACTGCCATGACGATCCCGGAGGGGATTTTCGCCAATCAGAGCAACCCGATCGCCAGCATCGGCACCGAGAACTTCGCCATCGGCGCCGCCCGGCTGCCGGCTGGCCTGGTGGCCGCGCTCACCACCACGGCGATGCGCAACCGCAACAAGCTGGCCGCGCTGGTGCCGGCGGTGGCACAGTCCGCCAAAATGGCGTTGCCGCAGGGAGAAATGTCCTTCCATCCCGGCGCCGCGCTCGCGTTGCGCAGCTTCGGCCTGGATGTGCCCGCGAAATTCGTGGAAAGCTAGCGCGCCGGCAACGCCGCCGCCCCTGCCGATGGCTCGGGTCCGGAAAAGCCGGGGCGCGGTTTTATTTGCCGCGACCTCCCCTATATGACACGCATGTCCCGGTCCGGAACCTCGATGCCGAAGCCCGTGCCCAAGGCCGGCGAGTTGCCGCTTCAGCATATCCGGGAGGAAATCGTTAGCGATCTGCTGCGCAAGCAAGCGCAAATTTCGCCCAAATATTTCTACGATGTACTCGGGTCGAAATTGTTCGAGGCGATCTGCGAACTCGATGAATATTATCTCACCCGAACCGAGGCCGGAATTTTCCAGAACTTCGCGGCGGAAATCGCCCGGTGCTGCGGAAGATCGGTCACACTGATCGATCTTGGCGCTGGAAACTGCGCGAAAGCCGCGCGGCTGTTCGCAAGCCTGCGCCCCGCGCAATATGTCCCGATCGACATTTCCGCCGAGTTTCTCGCGCATGCGGTCCTGCCTCTCCAAGCACGGCATCCTGAACTCGATATCCTGCCGCTCGCCCAGGATTTTTCCGAGCGGCTTTTCCTGCCGGCACAGGTTCGGCGGCATCGGCGGCTGTTTTTCTATCCCGGTTCGTCGATCGGAAATTTCAGCCCGCTCCAGGCGTTGCAATTCCTCAAGCATGTGCGCGACATCTGCGCGGAACCGGACGCCGCGATTCTCATCGGGGTGGACCTGGTGAAGGATCCGGCCGAACTCGTCGCGGCGTATGATGACGCCCTGGGCGTCACGGCGGCGTTCAACCGGAACATCCTGCTGCATGTCAACCGGATATTGGGCGCGGATTTCGCGCTTGAAGACTGGCGGCACCGGGCCGCCTTCAACGCGGAGCAAGGGCGCATCGAGATGCGGCTGGTGGCGGCGGCGGATGTCCGGGTCGCGTGGCCGGGCGGCGGCCGCGCATTCCTGGCCGGCGAGACGATTCACACCGAAAACAGCTATAAATACAGCAAGGAGCGGTTTCTCGAACTGCTCCGGGAAGCCGGCTTCGGCCATGCGACCTGCTGGAGTGACGATAAGGCCCGCTTTCTCGTGTGTCATGCGCGGCCTGTCTGAACCGGCACCCGCGCCGCAGGCGCCGGAGGTACCCGCGATGCAAGACCGCTACCGCGCGATACGAAGCCACTCCACTGGCCTGGCGGCGCCGCTCTCGCCGGAGGATTGCGCGGCACAATCCATGCCGGATGCAAGCCCGGTGAAATGGCACCTCGCGCATACCACCTGGTTTTTCGAAACATTCATCCTGGAGCGCTTCGAGCCGGATTTCAGGCCGTTCCATCCGGCGTTCCGTGTGCTGTTCAACTCCTATTACAACGGAATCGGCGAGCAATTCACCCGGGCAAGGCGCGGCTTGCTAACCCGTCCGTCGCTTGCCGAGGTGATCGCCTATCGTAACGATATTGATCGGCGCGTGCTGCGGTTGCTGGATGGCGACCCCGCCTCGGTTTCCGGCTTGCTGCGGCTTGGCCTGCAACATGAGCAGCAGCATCAGGAGCTTATTCTCACCGATGCGAAGCATCTGCTCAGCCTCAACCCGCTGCGGCCATCCTATGGACCCGCGCTGGATTCGCCGGCACCCGCCCCAGGGTTACCGTCATTTGAAGCCTTCGACCCGGCGCTCGTCGCAATCGGCCATGACGGGGAGGGGTTTTGTTTTGATAACGAGACACCGAGGCACCGGCAATTTCTCGAATCGTTCTCGATCGCGGACCGGCTCGTCACGAACGCGGAATACTGCGCCTTCATCGACGATGGCGGTTACGAGACGCCGGAGCACTGGCTTTCCGAGGGCTGGGACTGGCTGCGCGCGCAGGCCATCCGGCATCCGCTCTACTGGCGGCGGGAGGACGGGCGCTGGCGGCGCTTCACGTTGCAGGGCCTCCGCGCCCTGAACGGGGAAGAGCCGGTTTTGCACGTTTCCTATTTTGAGGCCGCGGCCTACGCCGCCTGGGCGGGCGCACGGCTGCCGACCGAGGCCGAGTGGGAACATGCGGCGAAATCCGGCCGTGGGTTGCATCAGCTGTTCGATACCGCCTGGCAATGGACGAGCAGCGGCTATGCGCCCTATCCGGGCTTCGCCCCCGCGCCTGGGGCCGTCGGTGAATATAACGGCAAGTTCATGGTCAACCAGTATGTTCTAAGGGGCGCCTCCGTTGCCACGCCAATGGGGCATTCCCGCGCCACCTATCGCAATTTCTTCCCGGCCACCGCGCGCTGGCAGTTCAGCGGCATCCGCCTG